>JBKUMA010000091.1:0-6398 GCA_046955055.1 Candidatus Gastranaerophilaceae bacterium | reverse complement strand
CTTTGTCTGCTTCTGACAGAACAGGAGAAATTAAGTCTGCACACTGGTGAATACGTTTAAGCATCTTAACAGGCTTACCATTAAACTCATTCAAATTTTGAATTTCCTGCAAATGACGATTAAAATTAAGCAATCTGTAATTTATATATTCCTCGCTGTCATTCAAATATGTTAAGTTATCAAGGAATTTTGCAGATTCTTCACCAATGAAAACATTAGGCACAAAAAATCTCCTAAATAATTGCAAACGCTGCCCTGTAAACGATTCTGCAACAATTTCAATAGTCTTTTGTTTATTAAGTTTAGTATTTTCAATATCAACATAATAGTCAACAATAATTGTTACTTCTCTTGGAAAATTCACATCAGAATCGTAGTATTTTACTTTATCGCTGTACAATGTAATAGGAGGAAAGTCTTCTAATAAAATCTCATTAGACCTTAATATAAAAGGTAAATCAATGAACTTATCAGGATATAATTCTTTTTTCGTGTAATAAACATAATCTTTATCTTCAAAAACTTTATCTATTGAGTCTACAAAAGATTTTATATTTTCTCTTCTTTTAGTACCATCAGTCAAGAAAGAATTTAAGATAGTCGTATCAGCATAAAATTTATCTTTCTGATATCTGAATAAATAATCATAGTAAGCATTTTGAAACAAAAATATCTTGTTATTTACTTCAAATGCAATTTTTTTTGCATTTGTACCGTCATATTTATATTTTCCAAGGTGCACACCTACTGAATAGTCCAAATCATTCGGAATAGGATTTTCTTTTAAAAAGCCAGAACCATAAGCATTTTTGTAAAGAATTTTCATATCCAATCCGTCAGAATTGCACTTTCTTACAGCAAAATCTAAACCTTTATTCAATAAATTTATAGATTTTGATATATGAGAAAAGCCTGAAGTATTAACAAGAGGATTTACATATACACATTCAACAATAAAATACTTTAATGCTAATAAAGCTAAAGTAAACAAAAGTATTAAACAGTAAATCCAAAATCTCTTTTTCATTATGTGCTCCTCATTATGAATATTTTATACTTAATACTACAAAGCTCAAATTTGTAATATATATTGACAAATAATTTTCTTTACATTATTTTTAGAAATATAAATCTAATAAGGAAATCAATTTTGAAATTACAAAATATTGAAAAAATGTCTATGGCTATGATGATGAACATGCAAATGATGATGTGCATGTCAGCTTTATCTTGCCGAATGTGAAAGACAATTTTCAATTCATAAAAGATTAAAGCTGACTCACTAAATGATGTCAGCTTTTTTAATGTTTGTTTGTAATTATCAGTAAAGGAATACACAGAAAATGTCATATAATTTAAATGTTAACAATACATCTCACCAAATAAATTTCAACGCAAATCCAGCAAAGAACTTGAATTCGCTCCCCGAGAATTTAACAAAAAATCTAACAAAAAGACAAAATGTTTTAGCAAAAGTTATAAACATGAAAGAAGGAGATTCCGGTCTTTCTCATTCAAGATTTGCTCAAGCCACTCTTACAAACTGGTTTCCAAAAGCAGTATTTGCAAGAAGCTTAGCCGATTTATCAGAAATCACATTTCTAGAAGCCGGTGAAGGAGCTTTATTCTTCTATTTATTTCCTATTCTTGGTGAAAACATTGCTCGAAAAAAAATATTTTCCAAATTCCTTCCGAAAGAACTGCATAAATCTATATCCAGTCCTGTTTCTGAAATAGTTAAAGACTCAAAAAACGCAAAAAAACTTCTTCCCGTAAAAGCAGCTATTGTATTAAGCTGTGCAGCAATTCCTGCTGCTGAATACGCATTGAGTTTCGCTAAAAATTTATTTACCCTAAAAGTCTTTAAAAAAGCAGATTTTTCAAGTATTGTAAACCTTGACAAAAATAAAAAAGAAGACACAGAAGCACAACAAAGAGTAGAAAAAAGTGCAAAATCACATTTAAAGAAAGCAGGAATTTTCTCACTTATAGCTTTTGCAGCAAGCCTTCTTCTCGGAACAGCAGGACAAAAAAGCAAAACTCTCCAAAAAGCAAGTGAAATCTTGCTAAATCCGGGAGATAAAATATACAAGGGCTTAGAAAAGGCAGGTGTAAAAAATAAAACTGCCGAAAAATTCTTTAATAAGTATTTGAGCCTTGATTTTGCAAGAAAATCAGACGGTTCTCTTGCTCTTGGTAACGGACAGCTTGCTTTAACTGTGCTTGCCGGTGTAGCCGGATATTTTGGAGCTGCAAAAGACAGAGGCAAATTAGATGTCCAAGAAGTTGCCACAAGAGTCCCTGTTATAGCACTCTATACTATATTTGGAAGCACATTATTCGATGAAGGCTTCAAAAAGCTTTTATTTAAGAAAAATAAATACAGTGAAATTTTAACACAAGATAAAAACACAAAAGAACTTAAAACAGCATCATTAAATGAAATTTATGACATAGCCAAAAAATCTGTTAACGGTGACGAAAAACTTGTTGGTGCAAAAGTTAAAGAACTTTTCAAGGGCAAAGCTGTAATTTCAATGGTTCCGTTTATGTTTAGTCTGCTGGTTGTAGGCGGATTACTTGCTTTGATAAGCAGATTATGGACTCAATACAGATACAACCATGGAGTAGGAAATTCTAATTTTAAGGCTGATTATCAAGATCAAAATTTGAATAAAATTAATGTACAAAAATTTAAAACCATGGCTAGTTTTTGTGGAGAGGGTAAGTAATATTTAAGCCGTCAACTTTTGCAAAAGAGGTTAATTCATGCACCTTGCAGCTTTTTAAACTAATTATATCTTCAACACAATAACCTCTAACAGTTAAAGCATCTCCTATCAAGGAGCGATGGCAACGCCAGGGAAGAACTTCTGCACACATAACAACTATTGTATCTTTTTTGGCAGCTTTAATCAATTTATCCAGGTTTTCTAAAAACTCATCTGTCTGCATATAATCTGCATAGCCTTTAAATGATTTATTTTCCCACCCAGCATTAATATCGTTTTTGGCTAAAGGTCTGAAACCGCCAAGTCCCTTAAAGTACTCATATTTAACCCCGTTTTTCCGCAATGTTTGTTTTATTTCATCCTGGTTATATTGGGGATTGTGTCTTGATTTAGGTACAGAGCGAACATCTGCAACTTTTGTAATCTTATACTCTTTAAGGATTTCTAAAAAATCCTCTATAGAGCGATTTGAATGTCCCATGGTATAAATAATCATATTTTCAGTTTAATAGCTGTTAAAATTGTTTTTATCAGCCTTAAAGAGAATATTTAAGATTACTTTTTAGAACCCCATTATAAACTAACAATCTGTTAAACTTTATTAACAAAATAGCAAAAGATAATTTTTACATATTTTCAAATCAGCATGAACAATGTCAGTTTTACAGGACTAAATAATTTTAGAATAGGTAAAAGACCTATTGCAAGAGAATATTCAACTAATTATACAGAAGTAAAATTCCTTGTCGATTTAAACGATGACAAATTTGGAAATCACTTCAGCGATTTTATAAGCAGACTCAGACAGGCAAGGGAAATGTATTATAAACATTGCATAGATAAACGAAATCCTAATTCAATAGAATTTAAAATGATCAGTGCAACTGATAATAAAAATATTAAACATTCTATTTTTAAGCTAAATAACTTTGAGTTAATTCTTGATGAAGACAGCATTTTACCTATATACACATTCTTTGCAAGACTTACAAAAGCCTCACAAAACAGCAAAAATTTAAACGAAACACAAAAAAATAACATGAAGCTTATAAACAAGTCAATAATGAAAGAAGTTTCTGAATACATTGACAGCAAGTAATATATTTGATATTTTGGGATAAATTTAATTTGCTTATGCAATAAAGTTCTTGACATTCAAGTTTGAGCATATATAATAAAAAACGTGGCAATTAGATTATTTAACACCATTTACTCCAAAGAATATTTTAATTGTCATTGAAATAATAAAAATTGAAAATTTAATAATTTTATCTTAAAAAGATATGCCGCAATAGCTCAGTTGGTAGAGCAAGGGACTGAAAATCCCTGTGTCCTTGGTTCAATTCCGAGTTGCGGCATATCTTTTTTATTTTAATTTTTTTGATACGAAAAAATGCTTTTAGAAATTATCTAAAAGCATTTTTATATTACAAATATTATATTAATTTATGACGATTGAGGTCCAAGATACAAAGTAACATTTCTGCCTTCAAGCATTGGCTTTTTCTCAATCACAACAGACATATTTTCTATATCTGCCAAAATTCTGTTAGCCAAGTCAAATGCTAAATTTGAATGCTGCATTTCACGACCTCTAAGCATGATTATTACTTTAACTTTATTACCTTGTGCTATAAACTTTTCTAAACTTTTAATTCTTACCTGATAGTCATGCGTATCAATTTTATAACGCATTTTTATTTCTTTAACATCTACAGTGTGTTGTTTTTTCTTAGCTTCTTTAGCTTTCTTTTCTAATTCATATTTATACTTGCCATAGTTAAGGATTTTAGCTACAGGCGGTTCCTGGTTAGGATTTATTAGGACTAAATCTAAATCCGCATCATATGCCATTTGCAAAGCTTTTGATGTTTCTATAACTCCGTGATTTTGACCTTTATCATCAATCAATCTTACTTCTCTGGAACGAATTCTTTCGTTCATTATGGCTTGATCTTTGCCTCTGTTGTTTCTATTATCGTTAGCTATTGTCTTGTCTCCTATACTATGTCGCACTTTTAATATGTTTATCTTAGCATAAAAGATATTTTTTAGCATATATTATACGGTAATTTTTTGTAACAAAATGTTAAATTCGTTAAAGATTTCCAAAGTATATACCGATAAAGAAAATATCAGTCAAGAGGAACAATTTAAGGAGTTAAAAATGGTTGAAGCATCCCCAATTGAAGAAACAGAAATCTTTTTAGACATGCAAAACGGAGAATATCTGCAATTTGATATGACACTTCCGTTACAAATGTTGTTTGATGACGTTATGACATTTGTGTCAAAAACAGATTTTGAATAGTTTCTTTTTTTAAACTGAATTAAAATTTTAAAAAGCAATTAACTTAGACGGTTGATTGCTGTTCTGTTTAAAAATATAACCGAATTGTAATAAAATATAGTAAAATGTAGATGTTCGTGCAACAATCTTTATATAAAAATATTTGTGTCTGAAGAGGGATGATTAATTATGAAAAAATCTAATTTTATTATACCGGCATTATTTTTAGCTTTAACTATAAACATGCCTGCAATGGCATCGTTTAAAGAGCACTTTGATTTAGGTCAGCAATATCTGTCGAATTTCCAATATTCCGGAGCAATCACCGAATTCAAAAGTGCTATGAGAATTAATTATCTGGACAACTCTGCAAGAATTGGTTTAGTTAATGCTTATTGTGCCAGAGGTGCATATTATGCAAATAAAGAACAAAATTACAAAAAAGCCGCTGATGATTACAGAAGTGCTTTGTTTTATTTGATTTATTACCCAAATGCAAATGCAGTAAAAAATTCAAGTCAGGCAATTGTTCAAGTTACTTCTAATCTTAACAGCTGTTTAAGTGCCATGAATTTTGATACATCACCTTCAAACAGATTTAATACTGCAAAACAACTAAGAGCAGAAGGTGAGTTTGCAGCCGCTGCATATGAATTTAATCAATCTTTAGGTGACAAAAACTACATAAAAGACAGTTTCCAACAAACAGGCGACATAATGAAACTTTTAGGGAACGACCCGAAAGCTGCTGAATACTATAAAAAAGCAATTGCTGTTGCTCCTGTAGATACAGATTTAAGAATGTCATATGCTAAAATGCTTGATAAATTAGGCTCCTCAGACACTGCGGTTGAAGAATATAACTTTGTACTTGCACAAACTACAGACAACAAAGAAGTATTATATTCTTTAGAAAGAATTTATAAGAAAAAACTTGAAGAATCTCCAAATGATGCAACAGTAACATCAAACCTTGGGGCTATTATGCAGAAACAAGGAAAATATGATGAAGCTTTAAGATACTATTCAAAGGCAGAATATCTTGACCCTTCTAACATTAATACGAGAATTAATGTAGGTACTTTATACCAGCAAAAAGGAGATTACAAAACAGCAATAACTGCGTATGATTCAGTATTAATACTTTACCCTGATAATGCTCAGGCTAACCTTTATAAAGCACAATCTCTTGCTGCATTAGGTGACAAAAATCAGGCACTTAATCTTTATAAAAAAGTTTTAACAGCTGAGCCTAATAATGCCATAGCACAAGCCCAGATGATGGATATGCTTAGAGAAACTATGACGCCTCAGCAGTTTGTTGATTATGTCAAGAAAAACGGCGGCTCAAATCCATCCGACGCAATATACAGTTA
>JBKUMA010000090.1:0-6476 GCA_046955055.1 Candidatus Gastranaerophilaceae bacterium | reverse complement strand
GAATTATAAGAGCGTGTAGAGAAATAGGTATTCCTACAGTTGCTATTTATTCTCAAGCTGATGCTAATTCTCTTCATGTAAGATTAGCAACAGAAGCATATTGTATAGGACCTGCTCAAAGTGCTCAAAGCTATTTGAGTATTCCTGCAATCATTTCAGCAGCTTTAGTTTCCGGTGCCGATGCAATCCACCCGGGATACGGTTTTATGTCTGAAAGAGCTGATTTCGCTGAAATTTGCGAAAAACACGGTATTAAATTTATCGGACCTACTGCAGAAGCTATGAGAAAAATGGGTGACAAAGCTACTGCAAGAAAAACTATGATTGAAAATAATGTACCTGTTACTCCCGGAACAGGTATTGTTAAAACTGCTGATGAAGTAAAAGCTTTTGCTGCAAAAGTTAAATATCCTGTTATATTAAAAGCTACAGCAGGTGGCGGCGGCAAGGGTATGAGAATTTGCCGAAACGACGATGATGTTGAAACTAATATGAACTTATGTCAATCTGAGGCACAAAACTTTTTTGGTAATCCTGATGTTTATTGCGAAAAGTATTTGGAAAATCCTCGTCATATTGAAGTTCAAATTCTTGGCGACCAATTCGGAAATGTTGTTCACTTAGGAGAAAGAGATTGTTCAATTCAAAGACGTCACCAAAAACTTTTGGAAGAGGCTCCATCTCCTGCAATTGATGAAGAAACTCGTAAAGAAATGGGTGCTGCGGCTGTTCGTGCTGCAAAAGCTATTAATTATGAAGGTGCAGGAACTTGTGAATTCCTTCTTGATCATGACGGAAGCTGGTATTTCATGGAAATGAATACCAGAATTCAAGTTGAACACTGTGTAACAGAAATGATTTCTAATGTTGATTTGGTAAGAGAACAAATTATGGTAGCTTCAGGTGAAAGACTTGATTTTACTCAGGATGATATCTGCTTAAGAGGACATGCTATTGAATGTCGTATTAATGCTGAAAATCCGGCAAAGGACTTTATGCCAAATCCTGGTAAAATTACCGGTTATGTTACTCCCGGCGGTTTTGGTGTAAGAGTTGATTCTCATGTATATCAAGATTATTCTATACCTCCATACTATGACAGTATGATTGGTAAATTAATATGCTGGGGACGTACAAGAAACGAAGCAAGACGCAGAATGTATAGAGCCTTGAAAGAGTACGTTATTACCGGTGTTGAAACTACAATTCCATTCCACCAATCTATAATAGAAGATCCTGTGTTTATGAGCGGTAATTTCAATACCGGCTTTATAGAAGATTTCTATAAGCGTACAGGTAAAGACAAGAAATAATGGATAAAGAGCGAATTTATTTCGCTCTTTATTTTTTAAGAAAAGTTTTTATTGTAATTATTGGCAAAGAGTTGAAATTTGAATAAAAATATGCTACAATTATAGCAGGTAATATGTGTGAGGTTTGTGTATGGCAGGAATTAATTTGTTCTACAATTTTTCAAACCCTTTTGAGAAACAGAAAGAAAAGCAAAAGCAGGATTTAATAAAGAAAAATTACGATGAGATATATGCTCACGAATTGGCACATAAAACTGCAGGAGGATCTCTTGCTGGCTCTATTGTTATAGAGCGTAATGCAGAAGGTATACCTTTTGCGGGTCATGTTGATATTAAAATGCCTTCTTTGGACAAGAACAATCCTGACAAGACAATTAATGATGCTAATACAGTAATTCGTTCTGCAATGGCACCTTCTGATCCTTCTGGACAGGATTACAAAGTGGCTCATCAGGCTCAATCTATAAAAATGCGTGCTCAGGCTCTTAAAAGCAGCGGGGTTGGTAATAATATAGATTATAATGCTTGAAAATTTTGACTTTTAAAAATTAATCATTAAAGCTTTGACAAGGTATCTCATACAAACGGATGATTTTATGCAAAAAAATTGATTAAAAGCCTGAAATATCCGATTGTATTAGAAAAAGAGGTAGATTGTCATGCAAATTAACGGCGGAGTAAGATTCTGCGAAAAAGGCTTAACAGCATCACTTAGGGCGATGCATGTTCAAAGTGAATTGATAGGAATGGCTAACGAAAACGTTACTGGTTTCGATAAAGTCGGCTATCAAAGAAAAGAAGCTGTAGTTTCTTCTTTCACAGAGTTCATTGGAGTTCATGGACTTTCCCAAACTGTTGATGATAAAGTCGGTCGTATTGCTATGTCGGATAATCCTCTTGATTGTGCAATAGCAACAAAGGGTTATTTCCAAGTTCAAGGTTCTGACGGTATTGAATTAACAAGGGACGGAAGATTTAAGTATGATAAAGAAGGTTATCTTTTAAGCCTTGATGACAGAAACGTACTTTCTAATACAGGTACTCCTATAAAATTACCTATAGTCCCTGAAAAAGCAGAAGATATTAAAATAAATTCAAAAGGTTTGGTAAGTGTCTTTAACAAGAATACTAATAAACTGCAGCAAGTTGCTTTTATGGGTGTAGTTGATTCTAACGGTGTTCTTGTAATGGAACCGGAAGTTAAACAAGGTTACAATGAGTTTTCAAACGTGTCGCTTCAAAATGAATTTATCGGAATGATGCCGATTATAAGAAATTTTGAAGCAAATAGGCAAATATTTATGATACAAAACCAAAATTTACAGAAAGTAATTTCTCAACTAGGTTCAACATCATAATTAAGTGAGGTATAAATTATGTACAGTATGCAAGGTATAGTAAGAAGAAGTATAAACAATGCCACAAACCAGTTTGAAAGACTCGGCTATGTGGGCAATAATTTGGCTAACCTTAATACACATGGTTATAAAAATGTCAGATTTGAACAAATGCTTAATGAAGACGGATATTTAAGTGCGGCTATAAGAACAGATTATCAGCAAGGTTCCATTCAGATTACAAGTAATCCTTACGATGTCGCAATAACAGGTGTTGGATTTATACCTGTAGTTTCTCCGTCAGGCGAAATTGCATACACTCGTGACGGTGCATTCAAGCAAGGTAAGGACGGCTATCTTGTAACCAATGATGACTGGCTCGTTGGTGAAGGAATTAAAATTCCTACAAATTGTTATAAATTTGAAATAAAACCGGACGGTGATGTAGTAGCTTATGATTCTGCAATGGGTGAAGCTAAAAAACTCGGTAATATTCCTCTTGTAAGATTTGACAATCCTGAAGGCTTAGAACAAAAGGGAATGAACAAACTTGTTCCGACAGAAGAATCAGGTGAACCGCAGTTAGTTAAGAACCATGAATTATTTGCACAAAATAATCTTGAAAATTCAAATACGAATGTGTACAGTTCTGTAAGCGATATGCTTAGATTAAATGCATCTATGCTTGCAAGTATGCGTATGATGAAGGTTGTAGATGATATGTACAACAAAGCAATCAACATTAGAGAGTAGTGATACTTTAAGAGAAACCGAAAGGACAAAAAATGTTCACATCAATGGATAGTATAGGTAAAGTTACATTAATGATGGATCTAATAAGCCAAAAACAAAGGGCTTTAGGTTCCAACCTTGCAAATATTGATACGCCGGGATACGTGCGTCGTGATATTAGTTTTGGTGATTATTTAAGTTCAATGAACAGTCCTTTAGAGACCAAACTTTCAGAAAAGCTTGGGCCTTCTGCTGTTATAAATGAACAGCAGTACAAAGAAATTGACCCTGCTGAAGAATTAATGGAAATTCAACAGAATTCACTTCTTTATACGATGGCAACAAGACGTATGTCTAATATAATTACAGAAATGAAAACTGTAATAAATGTCGGCAAATAATAAAATAACAGGAGCGTAATTATGAGTATAATGGAATCTATGAATATCGGTTCAAATGCCTTAAAAGCACATGGCTTAAGGCTTGATATTCACGCAAAAAACATTGCCAACGTTGATACTCCAAATTATGTAAGACGTATTCCTGTACTGAATGCAACAGAAGACATATCATTTCATGGTTTGATGAATAGTATGAAGGAAGATGTTTTCGGTGTTGGTACTTTGCCGTATCTTCAAGGCGGAGTTACATTCAACGGCTGTGTGGAAGATCCGACTTTAGGTGATAAAATTTACAGACCCGGGCACCCTGATGCTGATGAAAATGGGTATATAAGAGCGTCTAATGTAAACGCAATGGTTGACATGGCAGATGCAATTCTTGCACAACGAGCATATGAAGCCAACCTTGCATTGATTAATATTACTAAATCTATGGCACAAAAGGCTGTTGAAATAGGCAGATAGTATTTTATTGTAAATTTTTATGTTATGATTTAAAAGTATGAGCACAAGTTTTAAATACTATGCAAAAGAACTTTTAAACATTGCCCTGCCAATTATAATGGGAAACCTTGGTTTTATACTTATAGGTGCTGGTGATGTGCTTATTGCTGCAAGACATTCTACAGATACTCTTGCTGCTATTTCTATAGCTACAGCTATTATTAACGTTATTTTTATTTTTGGAATAGGGCTGCTTGGAAGTGTTTCGCCTATTCTTTCAAACAAAAGAGGTGCGAAACAGCCGGCAAAAAGGTATTTTTATCCGACAATCAGATTTGCTTTGATTATGGCATTAATAACATCTGTTGCTGTCTTTGTTTGTATTCCAATGATTGATATGCTTCATTTTGAGGCTAAACTTGTTCCGGATATAAAAGAATATATGTTTATATCAGCTTTTGCCACTGTGGGAATGTATATGAATGCAGCCTTGAAAGAATATTTACAGGCTTTTGAAATAGTTGTATTCCCTAATCTGGTAACTGTTTTTTGTGTGTTCTTAAATCTTGTATTAAATACAGTACTTGTATTTGGTTTTGGTCCAATACCTTCTTTAGGAGTTGTAGGTCTTGCAATCGCAAGTTTAATTGTTAGATGGGTTATGGGTCTGGCATTGTACTTTTACTGTTTATTCAAGATGAATACAAGAAACTTCCATGATAAAAGTTATTATAAAAGCATTATGAAAATAGGTTTGCCTATATCTTTTGCTGTTATGGTTGAATTCGTTGCATTTAACAGTATTGCGATTATTATGGGCAGAGTAGAGGGGATTTATGCAGGTGCACAAAATTTAGTGTGTACATTAACTTCTATATCATTTATGGTTCCGTTAGCCATATCTAACGCTATTGCAGTAAAAGTAGGTTTTGCAAACGGGGCACATAATATAAAAGATTTGAAAAAATATGCTTTTGTAGGAATAGTTATGGCAGTAGGATTTATGGCTTGCAGCTCTGTGGTCTTTGCAACATTCCCTAATTTCCTGGTAGGATTGTTTACTAAAGATA
This sequence comes from Candidatus Gastranaerophilaceae bacterium, assembly GCA_046955055.1. Classification (GTDB taxonomy): domain Bacteria; phylum Cyanobacteriota; class Vampirovibrionia; order Gastranaerophilales; family Gastranaerophilaceae; genus JBKUMA01. The sequence continues at coordinate 1,179 of JBKUMA010000090.1, read as the reverse complement.
GAGCACTTGTTGAAATATGTGTGCCTATTATTTATATATTGTCTATGTTCCAGGTGTTTGACGGATTGCAGGTTGCTCTGGGCGGTGTGTTCAAAGGTATTAAACAGACAAATATTGTTTTGATTGCTAACTTAATTGGATACTGGATTATCTATCTTCCTTTAGGTTATTATTTAGCATTTAGTAAAGACTTAAAACTGCAAGGTTTCTGGTATGGTCTGTGTATTTCAGCCGTAATATTATGCAGTATAATGGTTGTTATTTTAAGAAAAAGAATTAAAAAAATGGAATTTGCACCAAAGTGTTAAAAATGGTGTAATCTCAGTAAAGACTTGAAAAAAATGTAAAAATTGTTATAATGTAAAAAAGGAGCAGTTTAATGAAAAAGCTTAAAAACATTTTATTTTGCGGGGGGGGGGCACCCATTTAATCGCTCCTGACAAAGGTTTCACTCTTGCTGAAGTTTTAATTACCCTTAGTATAATCGGTGTAGTTGCAGCACTCACCATACCAAATTTAATAGCAAATCACAACAAAAGTGTTGTTGAACAAAAGCTGAAAAAATTCTATTCAATGATAAATCAGGCTATAATTCTTGCAGAAGCTGAACATGGTGATAGAAAATTCTGGTATCAGGATATAAATAGTGTAGAGAGAGATGAGGATGGAAATATTATTCCTGGTTCATCTGCGGTTATAAAATGGTGGAATAAATATTTAGCACCATATATTAAAACAGTTGATATCAAAGAAGATAACAAAGGTTTACCTACTTTTTATTTTGAAGACGGAAGTGCATTAAAAGCAATTCAAGACAATTATATGAGGGATTGGTCTTTTTATACTATAGATCCTGAAAAATGTAGAAAATTCCCTTTATCCGGAGGCGGTGTTTGCAGATTTGATTTTATATATATGCCAGGCTGGGGTAATATCAATGATATTTATCCCGACATGCAATACCATGTAAATAAAGGCTTTGAACCATTTAAGTATGCTTGGGACGGCACGCGGAACGGTTTGCTCAATGGTGAATACGGATGCAATGAAAATAGTGCTGTAAGAAGATATTGTACTGCATTAATTCAATATGAAGGCTGGAAGATACCTGATGACTATCCGTTTAAAGTTAAATAATTTTTTTATAAAATTATCTGTTTGTGATACAATGGCTCTATA
>JBKUMA010000089.1:0-6505 GCA_046955055.1 Candidatus Gastranaerophilaceae bacterium | reverse complement strand
TTTTCATAATTTTTAGCCTCCGTTTATATTGTATGCATATTATCAAAGATTTCTTTTCTTTGAACCCATATTTCCATTCCAAGTTCTTCGCCTGTTTTTGTTAATGCTTCCTTGATTTCTTTAAAAGTATATTTTGATTTCTCAATATTACCAAGCATAAACATTACAAAATGCCCCTGCATAAGAGTTTGCTTAATATCTTCAATATTAACCTCGTATTTTGCCAATGCAGATGATACAGAAGCAACAATACCTACTTTATCAACACCTGATACAGTAATTATAATTTGTTGGTCTGACATAATTCCTCACTTTCACTTGCAGCAACAGTAACTTCAGCAGGTTTCAGCCAATCACGATTGACAACTTTTCCTAACTCATGTTTTTTACAGTAATCAGCCAAATCTTTTTTAATTTCCGGAGCAAGAATGTACATTGCAATAATATTCGGAATTGACATTGCAATCATCATTGCATCGGTAATATTAATTACAGATGTAACGTTCAAAACAGAACCTATTACTATAAATGAACAATAGATTAATTGGAATGTCAGGCTTCTTTTCTTGCCTTCACCAACAAGGAAGTTCCAAGATTTTTGACCGTAATACGCCCAGCTGATAATTGTTGACAACGCGTATAATAGAACAATACCTGCAAGAAGTGTCGGGAAGAAAGGCATTACTGATGAAATCGCATCAGAAGTCATTTCAATACCTGATGTATGTCCTGCATGAGTTTTGTAAACACCTGTTATAACAATAGCAAAAGCTGTTAATGTACACATAAATCCTGTTAAAAACGGATCAAGCAAAGCAACAAAACCCTGAGATAAAGGTTCATCTGTTTTAACTGTTGCATAAACAATAGGAGCAGAACCTGTACCAGCTTCATTAGACTGTACAGAACGTCTTAAACCCATAATCATTGCAACAAACATACCGCCGTAAATTGATTCCGGTTTAAATGCTTCTTTAACAATAATCCAAGCAGCATGTGGGATTAGCTTGAAATTACAAATAATAACTGCAGATGCAGCAAATAAATATATAAAAATCTTTAAAGGTACAATCTTTTCAGTAACTTTAACGATATTTTTAATACCGCCGATAACAATTAAACCTACAACAATTGCCATGCCTAAACCGATTAACCAGTGGAAGCCGTGTAAAGGACCGTTAGCACCACCGCAAACGTTAACAAACTGATTTGCAGCCTGATTGATTTGAATCATATTACCGCCTGTAATACCACCGCAAATACAAAGTATAGCAAACATTACAGACAACGGTTGTCCTAACCATCTCAATTTTTTTCTTGTTAAGCCATGAGCCATATAATGCATAGGACCACCTGAGATAGAACCGTCCAGGTTAAATCTTCTGTATTTTACCGCAAGAGAAGCTTCAACAAATTTTAATGACATACCAAGAAGTGCTCCTACAATAATCCAAAAAGCAGCTCCAGGTCCGCCCATTGAAATAGCAATCGCAACCCCTGCAATACTTCCCAATCCGATAGTTCCTGACAACGCTGTCATAAGTGCTTGAAACGAAGAAGTTTCACCTGAACCGTCTTCTGATTTCTTTGGTCTGCATACAATATCGATTGCATGTTTAAATCCCCAAACAGCGATACCTCTTAAATAGAAAGTAAAGAATATACCTGCAAACAAAATCCAGAATATAATTATAGGAACATCCGTACCAAAGACATTTATGGGATGGAAAATCACATTGGCTATTGCATCGGAAACCGGTGCAACATTTTTATCCATAAAAGCGTCAATACTGAATGCTTGAGCTTTTTGAATAGTTACCATAAGTGTCAAAAGTACAATTAAAATTCTGTTCATTAAATTTGTTTCCTTATCTTATACGCATATGTTGGGGCACACATTCGGCCGTAAAAAAAATAATTACTACACACCAACTTTTTAATACTACCAAAAACATGCTGTTACTGTGTCAAATCTTTACAAAATCTTAAAATTTGTTGCAAATAATCCTCACTGCATTTCCTTGAAGTATAACCTTTTATTGTTTGAAAACTATTGTACCGCAATGCTTTTAGGTTGTCATCATCCATGTCTTTTATTTTAAGGAGTAAATTTCTTATTTCACTTGAAATAGGAAGAGTTAAAAAACCGTTTTCACCGTGCTTAATAATGCCTGAAATTCCGTCATCTTTTGTACACACAGTAATAGACCCGCAAGCCATAGCCTCTAAATAAACCATACCAAAAGTTTCACCCACACTCGGCAAAATAAAAATATCGCTCTCAGACATTTTTGCATAAACTTCCTCAGGTTTTAGTCTTCCTGTAAATTTTACTTTTGCATCTATTTTTTCTAATTTTTTTCTGTCTTTGCCATCCCCGATAACCGTCAATTCAAAGTTTTCAAGGTTTTTACAAGCTTCTATAACTTTATCAATATTTTTTCTCTTTTTAAAGTTTGCACAGGTTAAAACTTTGACTTTATCGCGATTTAACCCCTGAATTCTTTCAGAAATTATTTCCTCTTTTACACCTGAAGGTGCAACAAAAATTTTATCTTGCAAATCAGGCAAAAGTTTAACCAATTTATTTTTTATCACTTCTGAACGGCAAGCAATAGCTTTTGCCTTATATAATGCAGCTTTTAACCGATTGCGAAAATAAAATGCATAAATAGGATTAGTCAAAACTTCCAAATCAGAATTGTGCACTCCTGCAATAAAAGGCAAACCAAGCTTTTCCGCAAACAAAATTCCAGAAGGCATATGTGCCACAACTATATCATAGTCAAGCTTTAGGTTAAGCTTCTTTTTAACATCAAACATAAACGGAAGCCAATAATTTATATTTAAAACATCATTATATTGCCCTGTCTTATAAAAAGGTTTTCGCCTCAAGAAAGAATTAAATACAAAATTCGGTTTAATAACATCAACCGTAATCCCTTTTTTCTTCCACTCTTGTACAAAATTAAACAAAGTTAAAGGAGTCGTTTTTTCAACGTCAGTAACAGGATATAAATCAGTGACAAACAACATTTTCATACATAAATTATATCATAATAAATATTATAATCATTTTGTAAATAGAAAATCTTTTCTTATTTATTTTTAATTCTGTTTATCATATTATATATATATAAATATATTTTATGGGGAGAAAGATTATGAAAAATAGAATAGGTATTGACGTTGGCGGAACAAATGTGAAGATTGCTCTTGTTGATGAAAAGGGCAGCATTATTTATTCAAACTCTGTTCCCACACGTGCAGAAATGGGATATGAATATACAGTTAACAATATTAAACAGGCAATTTATGACTTAATGAAAGAAACAAAACTTTCTACAAAGGATATAGAAGGAATCGGATTTGGATTTCCTGGTCAGGTAGATTACAAATCAGGAATCGTAAGACTTGCCCCTAATATTCCGGGCTGGGTAGAGGTTCCTATCGCAAAACTAATTGAAGATGAATTCAAAATTCCGACACGTGTAGACAACGACGTAAGATGTGCAGCATTAGGCGAATTAAACTACGGTGCAGGAAAAGGCTGCGAAAACTTAATCTGTATAACAGTAGGTACAGGTATCGGCTCAGGTTTAATTGTTAACGGTAAACTTGTACGCGGAGCATCCAATGCAGCAGGTGAAATCGGACACATAAAATTACAAATACACGACGGCCCTATATGCGGCTGCGGTGACACAGGATGTATGGAAGCTTTTGCTTCTGGTCCTTCAATCGTTGCTATGGCGGAAGATTACATCAAAGGTGGTAAATCAACTAAATACAGAGAAATGGCGAACGGTAACCCGATTACTCCATACATAGTTTGTGAAGCTGCAAAAGCTGGTGATCCTGTTGCTCAGAGAATATTTACTATTATGGGTGAATATATAGGAGTAGGTTTGGCAAGCGTTGTAAATCTCTTAAATCCTGAAAAAATTATCGTAGGCGGCGGAGTTGCTGACGCTGGTGATTTATTGCTTACACCTCTAACAGAAACTCTTAAAAAACGTGCTATGAAAATCGCAGGTTCTGCAGTTGAAGTTGTTCCGGCTCAGCTAGGAAATACAGCCGGTGTTATAGGTGCAAGTTTACTTATTGAAAGCTAAATGTCTAACGACAGACGGGATTTATGGCAGTATATTTTTTCTACGGAGAAGAAGATTTTAATCTGGAAAAAGAAATCGAGAAACTGAAAAAGGGTCTCGACAAAAATTTTCTTGAAATGAGTTTTAAAACTTACAATAACCCGAAATTTGCAGACTTGATAGCAATATTACGTTCGCAGCCAATGATGTTCGGGAAAATGCTTATTGTAATCAACTGCCTTGACTATTTCTCCAAAACTTTTGAAGACAAGGAAATCAAACAAATCTCAGAAGCTTTAGAGGACAACAACGAAAATCTGGATATCGTATTTGCAGCACAGCTTCCAAGAGGCGAAGGCAAAAAACTTGACAGTAGAAAAAAATTCTTTAAGACACTTGCAAAGCACAACCCTAAAGAATTTCAAACCATACCTACATATAAAGTTGCAGAACTTGAAGATTGGATAAAAAAACAGGGCAAATCAAAAGGATTAAAATTTGAGCCAGACGCTCTTACTGCAATAATTTCACAAATCGGAAACAACCTCAGACAAATAGATGCAGAACTCGACAAGCTTAAACTTTTTGCCTATCCTAAAGATACTGTCAATGCAGCTATGGTAAGAGAAATTTGTATATCCAATGAAGACTTGTTTGCATTTTCCGACTTTTTAATGGAAAACCAGAAAGACAAAGCTCTGTTGGAATATAGAAAATTACTCGAAAAAAGATATCCGCTTGAAATTTTATCAACGCTACAAACAATGATACGCCGCTGGATAGTCTTGAAAGCAAGGTCACAGGAATGCTCCCCGTTTGAACTTGCAAAACTTACAGGTATGCACGAATATGTCGTTAAACTGAATTTGCAAAAACTGAAAAAAACTAATTTAAAGGATTTGGTTAAATTAAAACAAAATCTAACAGAAGCCGAATTCAGAATTAAATCAGGGTTATCTCTGGATGTGGAAAACGAGGTAGAAAATGCATTGTTCAAGTAATTTACAAATGAATGGAAAGGTAAGTTCTGAAAAGTGGGCATAAAAGATAAATATCCTTTTTTAATGAAATATTTTGAAAACGGTGTGAACAGACAGGACAAAAACATTGCACACTGTATTTTGTTTTACGGTTCTGACTTGCAAGCCCAATACGACTTGGCACTGGAAATTTCCAGAATGTTAAATTGTACCGGCAGCCACACATCAACTTGTCAGTGTCTAAACTGTAACTGGATTAGAGAAAACAAACACCCCGCAGTTTTGACTATATCAAAAGTTGACAACAAACCTTCCGACGATACTTCAAAAACCGTAATTTCCATTGACCAGGCAAGAATGATAAAAAATGATTTGCTTGTAACATCTGAATACCATAGAGTTTTAATCTTCTGTGACAAAGACAAAGACGGAAACATCTGCGGTTTAAATCATCAAAATTTCCAAAGCGACGCTGCAAATTCACTGTTGAAAACTTTTGAAGAACCACCGTCAAAAACTACTTTTATATTCCTGACCAAAGACAAATCAGATATGATAACAACCGTTGTATCACGTGCACAATGCTTTTTTGTTCCTTCTATGCAGGATGAAGAAAGAGATTTCAGCCTTGTTAAAGACACAATGGACGGTTACCTTGAACTTGAACGTTCAGAAGTTTTGGATTTGAATGATAAAATTGTTGCACTCACCAAGGAAAATGATTCTGAGGAAATTTTGACCCAAATAGAAAACTACCTTGCTGAAATGCTCAAAAAATCAATAGACAATCCATTGTTAAAAATCAAACTTATTTCAGATTTAAAATCAATCGAAAAAGCAAAGAAAGAGCTGCGTCTGAATATGAACATTCAAACCATCGTCGAAAACCTATGCTACGACTTAGTTTTAAACAATTGATTAGTCTTTGCGTTCGAAATCCAAAAATTTATCTACCGGAACTTCAAGTGCATTTGCTATCTTTTCAAGAGTTCTTAATTGAAAAATCCTTTTTCCTGCTTCAATTTCCTCAAGTATACGTTCCTGTTTATGCAAAATATGTGCAAGTTTAGCACAAGACAAACCCTTTTGCGTTCTGTAATATTTAATATTTCTTCCTAATTTTTCAAATTCTTCTTTTAACATATTTTTTACCTCCGGAATAACATTGTGCACTACTTTTTTTAAATTTCAAATTTGATTAATTTATTGCCCCGACTACGATAAACAAATATAATATTATTAGTTATGAAAAAGTTTGATTTTTTTAGACAATTCAGAGATGCTGTAATAATTGTAAACAAAAAACTTGAGGTTGTTTACAGGAACCATACGTTCAAAAGATGGTTCAAAGATTTTACAAACATCCAAAAACTATCACATAATACAAGTTTCGATATTTGTCCTCTGGCTAGCGACAATATAGAAGTGTAT
>JBKUMA010000088.1:0-6632 GCA_046955055.1 Candidatus Gastranaerophilaceae bacterium | reverse complement strand
TACATACATAGGAAGATCTTGAAGTGCACTTATATTTAATAACCCATGATTTTCTGCATTTTTATATACCCAATCTATTGATTCTCCATGTTTAGTAGATGAGTTCAAAATATCATACATGGTAGAGTGCAAGAATGATTCACCTTTGAAAACAAGGTTCTTTTTGCAAAAATTAGGGAAATTTTTAACAAATCCCGTAAATTCATGAGTGTTAGCTTTTACAATTCTGATTGACTGAAAGTTTGGGGCTTGTGTATTTTTATTGTTATAATTTACCTGCATGATTAACCTCTTTGTTTGTATACAAAAAGCTTAAATCATGTAAATAAAATTTTTTGCTAATTATTTTAAAATGTTTTCCAATGTATTTACCATGCAAGATTGAAATCTTTTACATTCTTCCTTGTCTTTTGCTTCAAATCTTAAAGTGAACACGGGTTCTGTATTGCTTTGTCTAATTAGTGCAAAACCGCCGGCAAAGACGATTCTCATACCGTCAAGAGTAATAATTTCTTTAATTTCAGAACCGAATAAGTCTTTATCTTTTTCAACGCACTGTTTAACTTTTTCTAATGTTGATTTCTTTAACTCATTAGGGCAAGGGAAACGCACTTCTTCAGAAGAACATACTTCATCAAATGGTTTTAACATATCTGAAATTTTGAAATTAGGGTTAACTTTTTTATGATTAGCAATAATTTCAATAATTCTGCAGCCTGCATATATTGCATCATCAAAACCGTAATATCTGTCTTTGAAGAAAGTATGACCGCTCATTTCACCGGCAAGCAAAGCGTTTGTTTCTTTCATTTTATCTTTTATGTAACCATGACCGGTTTTGCACATCACAGCATTTCCGCCAAGTTTGTTGATTGTGTCATATAAAACTTGAGAACACTTAACTTCGCTGACTACAGTAGGACAAGTTCCTTTCTTTTTGCAATCTTCAATTAAGTCTTGTGCATATATGAGAAGCAGCTTATCTCCTGTTAAAAATTTACCATCCTGGTCAACAATACCTATTCTGTCACTATCACCGTCATATGCTATACCAATATCAGCCTTGTTATCAACAACAGTTTCTTTTAAAACATCCAAAGTCTTTTCAACGCTTGGATTTGGATGGTGGTTAGGGAAATTGCCGTCAGGCTCTGAAAAAAGCTCTATCACTTCACAACCTAATTCTTTGTATAATTGAGGGCCAACAACACCGCCGGTTGCATTAGCACTATCTACAACGACTTTTATACCTTCACCAATTTTACCAAATCTTTCTTTCATGTCTTTAATATAATCCGGAATAATATCGTATTCTTTTATTTGCCCGTTAGGAATAGACGGTTCTTTAGGAAACTCAAACTCTTTGAATGTAAATTCTTTAACTTCTGCTATTTGTGTTTCAGTTAATGTTCTCTTAGCAAAAGTCATTTTTAATCCATTATATTCTTTTGGATTATGACTTGCTGTAATAATTGCAGCAGCAATAATATTTTTGCCGTCTGTTATAGTTTCAGGCACACCGACTACTTCTGAATAATATCCTATAGGGGTAGGTGCCAAACCTAATTTAACCACATTAGCACCGGTTGATGTTATGCCTTCTGTGAGAGCCTTTTCCAGTGCGGGAGAATGAGTTCTGGCATCTCTTGTAATTGTAATCCACATGTCAGATTCGTTAACACCTGATTGCTTTTTTAACCAGTCTACAAATCCTCTGCCGGTGTTGTAATATAATTCTTCACTTATATCATCGCCGTAAATGCCTCGAATATCGTTTTTACCGAAAGCGTGTTCATATTTTTTCATCTTAATATCTCTCCCTAATTTAATAATTATTGTATAATTGTAGCATGAAAAAATTACTTAGTAATCTCCTAAATGACCAAAGCTTTGCCGGATGGGTATTCATACTTCCGGCTATACTCGGGACATTTATATTTATTATTATCCCTGTATTTTGCTCTTTCGGGTTAAGTTTTGCTAAGTGGGACCTGCTAAATCCTATTCAGTTTGTAGGGTTAGAAAATTATAGAGAAATTTTTTCTGAGCCTCTATTTTATAAAATATTTATAAACACAGTTGTATTTGCTCTTGCTACGTCAATTTTAGGAGTAATTATTCCGTTAGTATTGGCTTGTATATTAAATTCAAAAATAAGAGGTTCAGAATTCTATAAAACCGCGTATTTCTTGCCGTTTATCACACCAATGATTGTAATCGGCGTTGTTTGGGAATGGATTTTTGATCCAAATATTGGATTGTTAAATCATGCTCTGCATCTGCATATAAATTGGCTATATGATACTCATTTTGCAATGCCCGCTTTGATTATAGTTTCTGTCTGGAAACTAATAGGGTATAATATGGTAATATTTTTATCTGCTCTATCAGGAATTTCACAAAGCATGTTTGAGGCTGCAAAAATAGATGGTGCTAATGCATTTGAAACTTTTAAAAACGTAACAGTTCCTTTGCTCTCGCCCACCATTTTCTTTGTAGTTATAATCACTGCAATAAGTTCATTTCAAGTATTTGATTTAATTTATTTAATGACTCAAGGCGGACCTTTAGACAGCACAAATGTATTGGTTTATGCTATATATAAAAATGCTTTTGAATATTTTAATGTAGGAAAAGCCAGTGCAATCGCCTATGTGCTTTTTGTTATTATATTGGCTTTAACCCTTGTACAATGGAATTTACGCAAAAAACTCGTTTATAACGAAACAGACTGATTATTTACCAAACACTTTTTTATAAAGTTCTCCCTGCTTGTCAGAAAATTCGCGTATTACCCTAAAAACAAGCTCACCGATATTTTCTTGAACAGGAAGTGTAAAGTCAGTGCCGCTTATTATTTTACCCTTATCTTTGTTTTTAATAGTTATATGCAGACAAGGAACAGGCTTTTTGGTCTTTCTTGCATTAATAGAAATTCTATTGGTAGGAAATTCAGAAATTCTTCTTGTTGCAGATAAGAATAATTTGTGTTGATTTGTGTCTTTAGCGTACTGTCTTGCAAGCTGTATAGATAGATTATTTGCAATTATTTTTGAATTCATATAGTTACTTCCTTTGTGAAATATAAAAAATCAAAACAATTTTTTTTGTTATAAGTTACATTTTTGTTACAAATGGCTAAAATCTTTAAAGTTTTTTCTACCTTAAGCCGATTAAATATTCATAAGGTAAATAGTTGTTCATTAGGGAGTGTGTATTAATGTTCGAAGACTTGAAAAGTGAAAAAATTATTGTAGAAATTACTAATTTGGTAGATAAAGTTGAAGAATTTCAGGAAGATATTGATTCTTACTGCGAATTTATGAAAGGTGTTATCTTAAACACATCCGGTTTGAATTAGCACAGTGAGCAATGGATAAGTTTTCAACATCTGCTATATTATACCTATTATGAAGATAGTTATTTTAGGCGGAGTTGCAGCAGGTGCAAAAGCTGCAGCAAAAGCAAGGCGTTTACTGCCTGAAGCGGAAATAAATTTATATACAGATGATACCCATATCTCGTACTCAGCTTGCGGGTTGCCATATTATATTGAGGGCAATTTTGAAGATTACAGATTGCTTTTAGTGCGTTCACCTCAAGACTTTGAAGAAAAAAATGTTCATATACATTTAAAATGTAGAGCAGCAAAGATTATGCCTTGTTCCAAACAAGTTTTAATAGAAGATTTAGACTCTAAAAGAGCATTCCTTGTTGACTATGACAAGCTTATTATAGCTATAGGTGCAAGGCCGGTTATTCCTCCAATAAAAAATATTGAACTGCCTAACGTTTTTACGTTAAGAAAAATTGAAGACGGCATTGCCATTAAAGAAAAAGCCTTGAAATCAAAACACGCAACGATAGTTGGTGCGGGTTATATTGGGATGGAGCTTCTTGAAGCTTTTGTACGTCAAAATCTTAAGGTCACAATGGTAGAGTATGCCAAAAATGTTATGCCTCTAATGGATGAAGATATGTCACAGTTAATAGAAGAACAACTTAAAACCATTAATGACGGTAGATTTGAAATATTAACTTCAGAACTTGTGACAGAATTGTCTGGTGATGTTAACGGTGTAAAATCTGTAAAAACAGGTTCTGGAAGAGAATTTGAAACGGATTTCGTCGTTATCTGTGCCGGGGTTACTCCAAATGTTGAAATAGCTAAGGATGCAGGTATTGAACTTGGAGTTACGGGAGCAATAAAAGTAAATGAAAAAATGGAAACAAATATTGAAGATATTTATGCTTGTGGAGATTGTGTAGAAGAACATTTAGTAATAACAGATACTAAAATTTGGATGCCATTAGGCTCAAACGCAAACAAAGAGGGTAGAACTGCAGCTATGAATGCCTGCGGTAAAGAAGATAAGTTTCATGGTGTGCTTGGTTCTGCTGTAACAAGATGTTTAAATTTAACAATGTCTATGACAGGATTAACTGAAAAAAAAGCTTCTCTTCTTGGCTATTTCCCAGTATCAGCGACAGTAACCAAATACGATAAAGTAGGCTATATGCCAAACGTTAACAATATAACATTAAAACTTATTGCTGATAAAAACAGCGGTTTGCTTCTCGGAGCACAGGCAGTAGGTGCAGGTGATGCAGACAAACGTATTAACGCTTTAACAGCTGCATTATTGTCAAAAATGACGGTTGATGAATTCTATAAAAATGACTTAACATATGCTCCGCCGTATTCTCCGACAATTGACCCGCTACTCAATGCTGCACAGATATTAATGGGTAAAATAGCTCGTAATGAAAACTAGCTGTTTAAAATCTTAGCTATGTGTTTTGAAACACCTTCTCCCATAGAGAAACAACTTGCTTGAACTCTTAAGGCACCTTGTGCCATGAAGTCTGCCGAAATACATCTGCCTGCAACATATAAGTTGTCTATGTCCGCTGACATTAAGCTTTCCAGTGGAAGCTGATAATCTTTAACAACTTCTAAAGTAGATTTATTTTTCTCTTTATGATGAACATCTATAGGATAATTTGATATAACAACGGGATTTTCGAATTTTTTGGCTGACTTAACATCATCAACAGTGTATATATATTTCCCCTTAATTCTTCTCGAAACCCTTATGCCAAGCATATCTGCAATATTTGAAATATAAGCATTTTCAAATCCAGGAAAGTATATTTTACAGAAATTAGCAAGCCTGAAAATGTTTCTACGTGCCAATAAGAGGGCTCTTGACATATTCTTTACCTGCAATGTATCAGTGTAATCTATTATCCTAGGACAGTTAAAGGCAATAGTAGAAGGCATTCCAGCTACTGTGAATATCTGGAAATAGTTTCTGTCGTGGTCTTTCAGTATACCTTTTGCTACAGCATCATCAAAGAAAGCACTCAATGCCCATTTCTTGTCTTTATCCCAGGTGTATGCTGTAGATAGGTGTATAAAGCCGTTTACATCCTCTACTGTAGTAACATTTCTATCAGTATCAAAGTTCTTCAGCCAAACTGCAAAATGAGGTACATCTACTCCGCCCATCATAAATCTCAAACTTACCGGCTGATGTTCCCCTTTTTCTTCCAAAAATTCGCAGCCGCATAATTTTCCAATTTCACAATTACCTGTCGCATCAACAATATATCTCGTCCCGATAGATACCAATAATGATTTATTTTCATTTTCTATCTTATCGTTATATACTGATAACATTTCTTTTGAAATAATAATAGACTTAACCTGTCTATTTTTAATAATTACATCCCTTATGTGAGTATCAAAAAACACTTCCACATTGGCTTTAACCATAAGGTTATCCAAAGCTATTTTTGTGAGTTCAGGATTAAACCATCCGGGATTATTTAAATATGTTGCTTGTCCGCCAATAGAGTGAAGTTCAGCTATTAAATCACTATAAAAATCAGTATTAATTTGATGTTCACCTGATTTCATAGCCGGAACAACAAGAGCAGAGGTGATTGTGCCGCCAAGATGTATATTTTTTTCTATAAGTAAAGTCTTTAATCCTAGTTTACCGGCAGTATAAGCCGCAGCACAACCTGCTGTTCCTCCTCCGACAACTACAACATCATACTTCATTATTCCTCCTCACTGTTTTTATATACTTTGAACTTGACATAAGAGGAGAACTTTCAACCTCTTTTTTATGCAAGGCGATAATCGCCTCATTATCAAGCGATAAATTTTTATCCCTATAAATAATACCTGCTTTTGTTTTTATAAGCCCTAAATCGTATTCTGAGAGTTCAGTTATAAAACTATTTTCTCTAAATAAATCTTTATTTTTTACAGCAGCAGTTCCTGTGTATTTGTTATTTGATTTATTAAAAATTTTGCCGACATGAAAACCTGCCTGTAAAAAAGCGTTTCTGATATTTGCTGAATTAGAATATGTAAGCACTATTCCATTTTGATCTAAATGGTTATATATCTCTTTAAAAAATTCCAAAGTCCACAGACAAGGACACTTAGAAGGTGTAAAAGCATCCAGAAAAACTATGTTATATGCGTTTTTACTTTCCTTTAATGCTAATCTTGCATCCCTTATTTCTGTCTTTATTTTAATTTTATTTAAATTAAGGCATTCCAGAGCCTTTTTATGACTTGTAGATAGGTACATATAATATATATTATGTAAGAA
>JBKUMA010000087.1:0-6637 GCA_046955055.1 Candidatus Gastranaerophilaceae bacterium | reverse complement strand
GAACCGCCCATATAATCGAAGTCCATAACAGCAACAGCGACTTTGTGACCTTCTATTGCTCCAACACCTGTAATCACTGCTTCATCCAAACCAGTTTTTTCATGTGCCCTTTTTAATCTGTCTTTATAAGGTTCTGTATCAACAAATTCTAACGGGTCTGTAGGTTTAATTTCTTTAAACATTTCCTCAAAAGAGTTTTCATCAAATAACTGATTAATTCTTGTTCTTGCGTTAATTCTGAAATGATAATCACAAACAGGACAAACCATGTCGTTATTTTTCAAATCTTCCTTCAATAACTGAGCGTCACAGTGAACGCATTTAATCCATAAATCAGGATTTTTTTCTACTTCTGCCCTAGCTTCTAATTCTCTACGCTGGATTTGAGCTTGTTTACGTTTTTCAAACCAATCTTGAACTGTCATAATATATATCCCTATAAAAATATTTTCATCAATATAAAAACATTATACATACAAAAATAAAATATAGCAATTTTTTAATATCATACCTGTAATATAAATTACCTTCTTATACATCTAAGAGCATTAGTTGAACCTTTTGAATGGGGATGCATCATTCCTGTATAAAAATTTAAAACCCACGATGCATTAGAATCATTTATTTTAGTTGTAGTCGAAAGATAGCCAGTTGCTTCAACCATACCAAATACAGAAGAATTATAAAACATTACTATAACCTCTTCTAAATTTGGAGCATCTAAATTTTTATCTAACTTAGAACAAATTTGTGGTGCATCAATAAAATCAGATCTTTCTGCATCTATTTTAAACAAATCAGGAGCGACTGCCATAGTTTTTTCACCAGAATAAAGTACTGTTACAACACCAATATCTTTTCCAACCTCATTGGGCTTTGCAAGACCATTCATGTCATATATTGCATTTACGCAAACTGTATCTTGAATATAACCACCATATAGTTCATAAAAAGCGGAGCAATTAGGCACATAGAAAAGATTTACAGAATACCCATTTGACATAACAAAGCCATAACTTTGCAATGACACATCAATTTTTCCGCTGTTTCCAATACCAAAACGACATAAATCACCTATCTTTTTAGGCATGTTGATTTTTTTCTTAGGTTCTGTTAACCAAGTAAATGAATCAGCTATTCCACAGTCTTTCAGGTTATTAACATCACAAGTCTCTAATATCTTTATTTGTTTACGTAAATGGTTTTCGACAAAATCCTCTGCGTCTACTGCATTGCCTATGCCTTCTGTAACAGTGATATTTCGGACAGCTCCGCCAATAGTTGCTAATGCCTTTTGACGGGCTCCACGATATTTTCTATCATTGGCATTATTTATTAAGGAAGGCATTGTTAACGCCGCAACTATTCCGATTACACCTAGGGTAATTAATACTTCTGAAAGAGTAAATGCAGATACGTCATTGCGAGGAGCGGAGCGACGTGGCAATCCAGCCTTTGTTCTTAATAAGCTGGATTCTTTTGGGCTAAAGCCCTCAGAATGAATATAGGAGCTTAAAAATCTGCCCCCCCCCAACATTATGGGCATTTGTAAATAAATTTTTCATGATTTTGTCTCCTTTTGCTTATTATTAGTGTTTTGGTTTATTAAAGAAATTCTTAACATCTTTTGGAATTTGAACATTTTGCAATGCAAGATGATACTTTCTCAAATTTGCAATTGCTTCTGATTCTTCAAGCAAATCTCTTTTAGGCATTTTTATACTGCTTTTAACTTTTTCAAACTCACTTGGCGTCTTTTTATCCATATATCTGGCTATTATTTCATCTAAGTCACTTCCACCTACACCATATTTAGAAGCTATTTCAGAAACACTTGCACCTTGCGGCAGAGAGTAAAGCCAATTAACAGTTAACGCATCTCCGGCAGAAATATTATTTATTCCTCTCTGATGCGGCGTGTACATAATATCTGATTTAAATGGACTGTGCCCAAGCCCGATAGCATGCCCTATTTCATGCAAAATAGTATGGTACACTTCGCTCTCATCCATGTAATCAGCATGGACAATTCCTTCAGTTAATCCAATTGCGACCTCAGCTCCGTATAACCTGTTTGCTCCATCAAATGAGAAATAACAGTGTCCCAAAGCTTTTCTTTCAACACGTTTCCAATCAACGTTAACATTAGATTCCAACAACGTATCAACAACTTTAAAAGATACTCTTCCTTTTGTTGCAGCCTGCCAAGCATCTAATGCTTTAATCACCATATTTTTATACTTAAAATCCTGCCCTCTTTTAGAATAAAATTTCATAGGAGCAATGTAGACCTTTAAAGGCATAAAGGTCCATCGCATTATGCGGCCATTTTTTAAAGATTCAGCAACATAGGTGTGTTTTTGCATATTTTTATTATATAATAAAATGAGAGAATATACAAAATCAGACTAAGGAGGATATAAAATTATGAATATTATGCAAATGATGAAACAGGCTCAAAACATCCAAAAAAAGCTTAAAGATGCTCAGGAAGAATTGGCTAGAACTGAAATTACTGGCGAATCTGCAGGCGGTGCAGTAAAAGTTACCTGCGACGGACAAGGCAAATTTAAATCAATTAAATTAACAGCAGAAGCTATCAATCCGGAAAATCCTTCTTCAGTTGACACTGACACCATCGAAATGCTTGAAGATATCATTTCAAGTGCAATTTTTGCAGCAAGCGACAAAGCTTCTAAAGAAATGGAAAGCAAAATGAAAGATGCTACAGGCGGTATAAATATTCCGGGACTAAACTTCTAATGATATACCCGAAATCAATAGCAGCATTAATAGAGCATTTTCAAAAATTCCCTTCAGTAGGGCCTAAATCTGCTCAAAGGATGGCATTTTATTTATTAAGAATGCCGATGAGTGAAGTGCAAAAATTCGCACAAAGTATTATTGAAGCTAAACAAAATACTCACACTTGCGAAGTATGTTTTAACCTTTCCTCATCAAGTCCTTGCGAAATCTGCCAGTCAACAAAACGCGACAGAAGTACCATTTGCGTTGTTGCTGAAACAAAAGATTTAATCGCTATTGAAAAGACTAATGAATTTAAAGGACTTTATCACGTATTGCAAGGATTAATTTCACCGATGGATGGAATTGGTGCTGATGATATTAGAATCAAAGAGCTCTTAAGCCGTCTGACATCAGATGAGGTAAAAGAAGTAATCCTTGCTCTAAGTCCTTCTGTTGAAGGTGAAGCTACCAGTCTTTACCTGAGCAAACTTATTAAACCTTTCGGTATAAAAATTTCTCGAATTGCATTTGGTCTGCCAGTAGGCTCTGACCTTGAGTATGCGGACGAAATAACTATTGCAAAAGCTATTGAAGGCAGAAGAGAACTTTAATTAATCCGGCGGCTCCTTAAATAAAAGAGCCTGACTTATATTTCATCGAATTAATAGTTCATTTTGCCTTCTGATATAATTTTTGCGGCACAAGACTCACCTTTATCGCTTGTTGTGCAATCGGAAGTGTCATCGACGCTATGAGGCATAACCTTTCCTGTATTTTTATCTAAAACTAAGAAAAATATGTCTCTCCCTATTCTATTAGGTTTCTTATCTCCGTTAACATCAACAATATACAAAATTTTATAACCTTTATGGACTAACGGCCAATAGACAGCGTGAGAATTTTCACCAAATAAGATACCTATAGTGGACCCATCTGCTAATTTTATTAAATTTACCGCATGATAAAGCAGATAACCACTGTAAAAAGGTCTTGGATCAGATGCTCCATTTAAAAAACTATACTCTTTATTATCCAAAACACATTCAAAATACCCGCAAACTTTTACAGCTTTTAAATATTTTTGATAAAGAGATACAATTTTTAAATTTGAAGCACTTCCATCTTCATCTGTTTGATTAGTAAATGTCCAGTTCTTAGGCTCCTCTCCAAACTCTTGCGAAACAGAAAGAGTAGCTTGTCCTATTGCTGAATATAATTTAATCAACCGTTCAGTAAACCCTTTATTCTGAATATTTGTAATAAGAGACGGAAGTGTAAGTGCTGCAACTACACCTATAACGCCAAGAGTGATTAAGACCTCAGCCATAGTAAATGCAGCTAAGTCATTGCGAGGAGCGAAGCGACGTGGCAATCCAGCCTTTGTTCTTAATAAGCTGGATTCTTTCGGGCTAAAGCTCTCAGAATGACTATAGGAGCTTAAATCTGTGCCCCCCCCCCGACGGTACTACGGACGTTGTCACATTGTGTAAATTGTGCATGAACGCTTTGATTCATGTCATTTGGGTTATGCATAAATGCTACAACAATGTCTTTTCATGATTTTTACATACTCTTTACTCCTGTTATAATACTTGATTGCGTATTTCTGAATTAATGTCTTCATTATAACATAATTACCCCTTTTATACAATTGCATTTATATGAAAAATAAGCTAAACTTTTCGTATGGATGATTTATTAAAAATTCGCGACTTACATGTTCAATACACAAGCAGTAAAGGGATTTTTGGCGGCACAAAAACGATTTTCGCTGTCAATGGTGTATCCTTAGATATAAAAAAAGGAGAAATTCTTGCTATTGCAGGTGAATCAGGGTGCGGCAAATCCACACTTGCTAAAGCTGTAATAGGGCTTGAGCGTGCTAAGTCAGGAGAAATATATTTTGAAAATCTTGATACTTTAAAAATGACAAAACCTGAATTAAAAGAGTTTAAAAAACAGGCTCAAATGGTTTTTCAAAATCCATACTCAAGTCTTGATCCTAAAATGAAAATCATTGATACACTAAAAGAACCTTTGCAAATTAATACAAATCTTAGTGATGAAGAGATTACAAAAATTGTCTATGAAAAAATAAAACTTGTGGGACTTGATGAAAATTGCCTAAATCTATACCCTCATGAATTTTCAGGCGGTCAGAGACAGAGAATTGCAATTGCAAGAGCTCTTGTATTAAATCCGGAATTTATACTTGCAGATGAACCTGTAAGTGCACTTGATGTGAGCATTCAGGCTCAAATTATAAACTTATTAAAAGATTTGAAAGATGAATGCAACTTAACATTTTTACTTATTACACATGATTTAAGTGTAATTAAATATTTGGCTGACAGAGTTGCAATTATGTATTTAGGAGAAGTTGTTGAAATAGGCAAAACAGAAGAAATATTTAAAAATCCTAAACATCCTTATACAAAAGCTTTACTAAGTTCTGTCCCTCAGATGAGCGGAAAAGATATAGAAAAAATCATTCTTAAAGGAGACCTTCCTTCGCCTGCTAATTTGCCTAGCGGTTGTAAATTCCACACAAGATGCCCTTTTGTTATGCCAAAATGTTATGAACACACACCTTTTGATACAGAAATATCACATAACCACAAAGTAAGATGTTTCTTGTACGAATAATTTTTGTGTTATAATCCGCTTATGGATAGAAAAATAATCACAACAAACAGAAAAGCTTATCACGATTTCACAATTTTTGATAAATTTGTGGCAGGAATTATGCTGACAGGAACAGAGATTAAATCTATCCGAAAAAGTGCTATAAATTTAAAAGACAGTTTCTGTAAAATTGAAAATGGCGAAATTTTCCTTTATAACTGCCATATTTCTCCTTATGAACAGGGCAATAGGTTTAATCATGAAGCCGAAAGAGTCCGTAAACTTCTTTTAAATAAAAAAGAAATACTTAAAATGCTTGGAAAAATAAAAAAAGACGGATATACAATAGTTCCTCTGGAAGTTTTTCTAACACATGGCTTCGCCAAAATTGAAATTGGTCTTGCTAAAGGTAAAAAAGTTCATGACAAACGCGAAGATATTGCTAAAAAGACTCAAAAACGCGAAATGGACAGAGCAAGCAAAGTAAGATACTAAACTTAATATACTAACACTATTTCAAAAATTTGATATAATCTATTTATGAAAGTCGTTATTCTTGGCAAAGGCGAAATGCTTACAAATTTGATTGAAGGCACACTTGATGCAAAGTGTGAAATTGCAGGTGTCTTTAGATACGAACGGTCTATATATTCAAAAATTAAACTTTTTTTACACGACTTCTTTAAAACATCTCACGATGTAACTTTGATAAAACAGCATAAACTGCATGAAATTAAATGTAAATCTGCTAATTCGGAAGAATTTAAAAAAGAGATTTTAAGACTTAATGCTGACATAATTCTTGTAGGCACATGGGGCGAAAGACTCACAAAAGAGACTATAAACTTACCGGTTATAGGAACAATTAACGTTCATCCTTCCTATCTTCCAGCTTATAGAGGTCCAAATCCATATTTGCAGGCAATCTGGCACAGAGAAACTAAGTCAGGTGTTACATTTCATCTAATGGACGAAAATTTTGATACCGGTTCTATTCTTGCACAAAAAGAAGTAAAAATAATTCCTGGTGATACATCCAGGGAATTAAAGGAAAGAACAGTTTTTCACGCAAGACTTTTATGTGCAGAAGTCTTGAAAAAACTTGAATTTGGACTTGTTATTCCTGTAAAGCAAGAAGAAAAAAAAGCAAGTTATTACCCTAATATTCAGGGAAAAGAAATGATGCTTGACTTTGAAAAAGAAACAGCAGAAGAAATTATCGCACATATACGAGCTTTTTATCCTTGGCTTCCCTGTTACTATG
>JBKUMA010000086.1:0-6684 GCA_046955055.1 Candidatus Gastranaerophilaceae bacterium | reverse complement strand
AGCATAATGAGTGGAAAGTGTGTATATTAATTAGTTCTGATTTTGTGTTAAGAAGTTTGTATAGCCTTTCACGCATTTCTTGTGCGGCACGTTTTGTAAACGTTATAGCAAGACAGTTTTCGGGTTTAATATTTTTTTCTGTAATCATATGTGAGATACGTCTTGTTAAAACGGTGGTTTTACCTGAACCAGGACCTGCAATTATTAAAAGCTGGCTATCCAAGCTTTCTACTGCATTTTTCTGAAATTCGTCAAGTCCGTTTTTTTTCGGCTTGTTTTCTTTTTTCGGGGCTTCATCACTAACGGGTTTGTTTAAAGGTATTGAATAATTTTTTTCTTCCTTTTCTTCTTGTTTAGCTTGTGGAATTTCTATATCAAGTTTTAGGTTTATGAAGTTTTTTTTTACAAGTTCGTCTTTTTCAAAAAGTTTTATGACTCCGTATTCACCGTCGTACCCGGCGTGTCTGATTACTTTTCCTTCTCTTAATCTTGAAATTCCTTCGCCTAAAAGCGGTGAATGTTTAGATATGTCATCGATTGGCACCTGTCTTAAGATAGATAGTTCCGAACCGAATTTTTGTATAAGTTTTTCGTATTCTATTGTGACTGATTTGCTTTGCGGTCCTACTCCGTTAATTTCTGATATTATTTCCGGAAGCGGAACAAGTGAGAACACTTCTCCACCTGTTACAGGAATAATTTTATTGTCAGGTCCTCTGTCAGCAAGTTCGCATACTCTATTCAAAACGCCAATTGTTAAAGGTTTTCCGCAGACAGGACAAATGCCGTTTAATTTTTTTGTTTCTTCAGGGGTTAGACAAATATTGCATTTTCTATGTCCGTCTTCATGATACTTACCTTCTTCAGGAAAGAATTCTACTGTGCCTACATAACCTTTGCCGGTTTTTAGTGCATTCATTATATTAAAGTAATCAGGTTCTGTGTCAAAAACAGTTGCTTCACGTGCTAATTTTGCAGGTGAATGGGCATCTGAATTTGAAACAAGCCTGTATTTGTCTAAACTGGAAACACGCCAATTCATTTCAGGGTCAGAAGAAAGTCCTGTTTCAACAGCAAAAATGTGTTCGGCCAAATCTCCGTAACAATCATCTATAGAGTCAAATCCTGATTTTGAACCTAATACTGAAAACCATGGTGTCCAGATATGTGCAGGAATTATATAAGAACCTTCTCCACTTTCAAGAGCTATTTCAAGAAGGTTTCTTGAATCCAGTCCTAAAATAGGTCGTCCGTCAGAGACAATGTTTCCGATTGCACCAAGTTTTTGACGGAAGTTTTCTGCACTCTCCATATCAGGCATGAAAACTACATGGTGAACTTTTCTTGTTCTGTCCCATTTTTTATATATTGTTGAAATTTCTACAGACAGCACAAATCTTACCGGGTCACTGTTAATGAATATTTGTTTTTCTATGTCAGGTCTTAGCCTGAATACGCCGTTACCGGCAGGCACAAGTTTTTCTTTTATTTCACTAAACCAGGCAGGATGTGTAAAATCGCCAGTTGAAATTACGGTTAAACCTTTTTTCTGAGCCCATATTGCAAGTTCTTCAAGGTTGCAGCTTTTACTTGTTGCCCTTGAATATTTTGAATGTATGTGTAAATCTGCGTAGAAAAACATTTATACTCCTTTAAATCATTTTAATTTTATCCAAAAATTTAATTTTTTACAATGAATTTTTAATATTAATCTGGTAATCTGTTTAAAAAATGTGTTATAATAGTAATATAGTTTGTATTTCTGTTCGGGGTTTATTAATAATGATTGATTACGATAATTTGTTAAAAAAGATACCTAGAGTTAAAAAAATTCTTGACGATGGCTCAAACAGCAATCTTTACCATTATACCAAACCCGAAAAACTTTTAAATATATTGGAATCAGGGACAATCAGATTTTCTAATGCACTTTATCTTAATGATAAAGAAGAAGTTACGTATTCTTATAAACTGATTATTAATCTAATTGATGAAATGCCTGAATTAAATGAAAAGCTTTTTTCCAGAGTAAAAGAATACTTTAATAAGAAATACAAAAATATTGTCAGTGGCGGTGATACTTCCGGTGACAAATATGAATATTACACAATATCTTTTTCCACAGACAGCGACAACTTAACGCTCTGGAACAATTACTCAAAAGGACAAAACTATACCGGATACAATATTGGTTTTTGTAAAAAAGATTTGATTGCAGATATGGAAAAACAGGGTTTCCATTCAATCTACGGTAATATAATTTACAAAAAAGAATTACAGATTACCGTTCTCAAACTCATATTTGACAAGTGGAACAAGCGTTTTGAAAAAGTTTTGCAAGGCAAAAAAACGCAGACAAATAACGATAAACTTTTTGACGTTCTTTTTGAATTGATTGATATTTTAAGCATTATTAGTTTGTTCTTTAAAAATCCTCATTTCAAAGATGAAAAAGAGTACAGGATTATTTTTATTAACAGTTCAAATATAAATGCTTTTAAACAGACAAAAATTTTTGAAAAGAATGGTTTGTTTATACCATATATTGAATACAGATTTTTGAAAAAGACAGTAAGTTCTATAAATATAGGACCAACTTTAGAAGAAAATATCTTCTATACAAGCACCTGTCGTATGCTTTCTAACTTCGGTTACGAAAAGAAAACAATAAATCGTTCTAAAATACCTTTGAGATACTAAGTTTATATCCAATTAGGGTAATAATAAATTGTAATTGTGTCGTCCTTGTCAAGCTTAGCATGACCGCCTTTGATAAAATTTGTCAAAGATCCTGTTGGCGGCAAGGGTGTTAACGCCCATTTCAGAGGGAAAACCCAGAGGCTTCTGTCCTGCCCGAAAAATTCATACGTATTTGTTATCTGGCCTGAAGGAATATCTTTAAACTTGAAACTTCCGACTATAACGCTTGCCGGAATACCGTTCATTCCGCTCACAATAATTGTTTCTACTCTTGCAGGAACAATTGTGCCTTGTTTTATTACGGTTTCACCTTTATAAATTACATCAGATTTTACTCTGAATTTTATTGTCTGTCCTTCGTAAACGTCGGCTTCTGAGGGAATATCATTTGTTATTGACAGTTTTATAGGAATTTGTGTTGTGTCCTGGTAATTGTATTTTAAATGCGGTATTGGTTTTTCAAGCTGTTTATTTTTTAAAACAGTATCAACAAGGTTATCTTTCATCAATGTTTCGGCACTGACTGAATTTGATAAACTTATACAAAATGAAAGAATTACACTGAATAATATTCTATTCATAATCCAATTCCTCTGTTGAGTGAGAATTTATTTTTTGTTCCAACAATCTTCTGTTATAAATTGAAGTAAGCAAAAAGTTTTGATAAGCATCTGTTTCAAAGTATTTGTTGTTAGCAAGATAGTACGGATATTTTGTATAAATATATTCATAAATATGTGCAAGTCTTTTTGAAGTTAAGTTTCTGTTTGAAAACCTGTCAAATCTTTTTTGCGGGCATGATTTATTTATATAAGTAATAAGACCAATAGGGTCATAACCAGCCTGAACCATGTAGTCTACAGCTGTTTTATCGGATATAATCTCATACTTTTTAGGAGCCGCTTTAATTTGTACAGCACTCAAACCGCCGTTCCATGGACCTCTGTATGATTTAACAGCAGTCAAGATTTCGCGTGTAATGAAAGCAGCAGCTTCATCTTCATTGGAAATATATTTGAAATCGTTTTCATACATTACAATTTGTCTTTTGGTGACTGTATCTGCAGTTTTTAATAACGATTTTTTTTCGGATTTGTCGTAAACAAAAATAATTCTCTTGTCAATTTTATTAGCATTAAGAATTTTGGTTCCTAACTGATTAATCTGATTTTGAATAGACTGTTCCTTAATTAATAGTGAGTCTTCAATCGCAAAAGCGTTTGATGAACTTAAAATTATTATAACCGCTAAAATAAACAACTTTTTCAAATGTAAAATCCTCATTATTTCCAACAGTTTAATTATATAATTTATTTATAAATTCTGCAACTTAAATAGGAAAAAAAAAAGGGCAAAACCTTAAAAATATATTTAACCATACTTGGTTTTTCTAAAACATAAACTTGTGAATTGCTTGCTATTGCTTTGTTACAGCTACTTTTCTATTTATAATTATCTAAACTATTTTCTTTAATTAGGAAAAATAATAAGAGCAAAACATTATAGTTTATATTATTTTTTATTTGCCCAAAAAAAAAGGATTGTGTTATAATCATGGACAGCAGAAAAAAAAGAGGAATTTATGGATACAAATAGTTATGAATTTGATTACTTAAAGTTTGATATTGCCGAAAATGTTAAGGTTGAATCGCACTTATATTCTATAGATGGTTTGATAAATAATTTGAATGTCAAGTTTGATCCATATTATCAAAGGCGATATGTGTGGAAATCTGATAAAGCTAGTTACTTCCTTGAGTCCATACTTATAGGCCAAGAAATACCGCCAATTATTTTATTCGATGAGCATAGTCAATCGTCTAAAGTACTTGAGGTTGTTGATGGTCGTCAAAGGTTAGAAACTATTAAACGTTTTATTAACAATGAAATAACTTTAGATAAAAAAGGTTTAAAAATATTAAAAAAATATAATAAATATAAATTTAAAGATTTAAATAAAAAAATAAGAGAAAATTTTTTAAAAACAAACTTAAGAATATTTCACTTTACTCCTCTTTGTGAATTAAAAAATGACGAAAGGAATAAAGATTTATTAAAAAAAGAAATATTTAAGAGATATAATTCTGGTCTAACTCCTTTGAAGACTGAGGATATCGACAATGCTACATATATTGATGTTGATTTAAATAAATTTATTAAAGGAAATATTATTAGTGTAGATGATTTAAGACAAAAAATGTATAATATGTTTCTGCCTCCAATATCAGAGAAACATTTTAATGATAATGTGTATACAGAGCATTTAATGAAAAAAATAAGAACTCTTTCTGTAATGCATCGTATTCCTATTAAATATTACAGTTGGGTAAAAGGTAAAAATGAATTGATTAATACATTGTTTACTAATCTTTCTGATGAAAGCGTTTCAAAAGAATTTTTCAACGAATTCAAAGATAAAATAGATTTAATGTATGAAGTTTATGAATTATTTGTTGTTACTAATAAAAAATATAATTATTTGGTTTTTGAAGTTTTATTTTGGATGTTATCTATTCTGAAAAATGAAAGACAAAAGATAAGCCGTTTTAAAAGAGTAGAAAATTTGAATGCATTTGTTAACTATATTTCTGAAAACATTGATATATATACAACTGACAGAAGTCATTTTTATGTAAATGTCATAAATCGATATAATAATATGGTTGAATTTTTTAAGAAAATATATCCTATTGATTATAGTAAATACTTAGAAAATAACGAAGAATCAATTAAATATTTTAAAAAATTACAATCAAATGGCAGTAAGAAAGAAGTAGATGCATTTGTAATAGATTTAAATACACAAAAACCTGATTCAACATCATTAACAATTAATGAGTTAATCAATGATATAAAATATAATCCTGATGGTAAAAAAAGACAGTTTATAATAAGACCTCCATATCAGCGTTTTGAAGTAATGAATCAGTATAAGGCTGCTGCTTTGATTGAAAGTATTCTTTTGGGTTTTAAAATCAGCCCGCTATATGTATATCAGAATTTGTTAGGTCAAAGAGAGATTATTGATGGGCAGCAGAGAATAATTGCTGTTTTGGCATTTATGGGTATTCCTTATACTGATGAGCGTGAAACTAATGAGACATCAATGAAAAACGAATTTCCATTAAGAAAATTAAGGTTGAGAAAAGATTTAGAGGGAAAAAGATATAAAGATCTTAATTATGAAGATAAAAATAAAATTAATAATTTTGTATTTCAAATGATTACGATTAAAGCAAGTACACATCCGCAATTTAGACCGGTTGATTTATTTGTGCGTTTGAATCATAAGCCATACAATATTCTTGAAACTTCATTTGAAATGTGGAATGGTGTAGCAGATAGAGAAATTATTATTAAAATTAAAGAAAAAACTGCCGCATATAAGGATTGGTTTTATTTAATTCAATCTGATTCTGATACAAGAATGTTAAATGAAGAAATATTTACGACTCTTGTATATTTGCAATATCAGAGCCATATAAAAGATCTGCCTGAAAAGGAAAGACAATTCGTAATATATATAAAAAATGGAAAAATGAACGGTTTAATTAAAAATAAGGAAGTAATAAGCAATTTCCTATATAAAGCTAATAATGACAAAAATCATAAATCTGTTATATTGAATACTATTGATGAAGTTGATGATTATATCCAAAAATTGAAAATACTTATGAATTTTGAGACAAATAATTTAAAAATGGAATATGACAAATTTTTAGGTGCTGTTGGTAAGCGAACCCGTCATTCAATCTATCTTTTGTGGTATATAGTTTCTCCTCTAGAAAAAATTAATATCGAAAAAAGGAAAGATGATATATCAAAAGATGTTCTGGCTTTAATACAAGCTTATAAATCTAAGTATGACCCTGCAAAAGGAGAAGTTGAATTGGAAAAGTTTAAAAATAAAATAAAAGAATTATGGAATAAATATGATTGTAACGATTAATGGAGTAACATGAATTTTAAAAATTGGTATAAAAA
>JBKUMA010000085.1:0-6716 GCA_046955055.1 Candidatus Gastranaerophilaceae bacterium | reverse complement strand
ATTCGAAAATTTTTCATCATAATTTAGCATTTAAAAAGTCCCCAAATGTGTATATTCACATATTAGCATATATATTGGGGACTTCAAATGATGTTTAATTTTACATTCTCTCAGGAGCACTGACCGCAAGTATATCTTCTAATGCGTTATGCAAAACTGTTTTAACTGAGTAAACAAGTGCAATTCTGGCTTTCATCATTTCTTTGTCATCAGAAATTACGCGATTTGCATTGTAGAATGAGTGAAATTCAGAAGCAAGTTCCTGCACATATCTGCAAATAGTATAAACTTGTCTTTGTTCTGCAGAATTTTTAATTACTGATTTATACTCTTCAAGCTTTAGAATGAGTTTTTTTGCAGTATCAATTGTAGGTAAAACCATTTCCTTGCTAAAGTTGTTGATAATTTCTTTTAATTCCGCTTCACTCATAGGAGCAGGTGTTGTTTCACCGTTTTCTGTATTAACTTTTTCTGAAACAGCATTTCTAAGAATAGAACAAGCTCTTGCATGTGCATATTGAACGTAGAATACAGGGTTTTCATCGCTGTTTGTCTTAGCAAGTTCAATATCAAAATCAAGAGTTGTATCGATATTTCTCATAGACATCCAGAAACGAGTAGCATCAACGCCTACTTCATCAATCAAATCTTCAAGAGTAACCATGTTTTTACGTTTGCCCATACGAACTTCGTTTCCGTTAATAACAAGGTTTACAAGCTGTCCTAAAAGAACTTCAAGTTTGTCAGGATTATATCCTAAAGCTTCAATAGATGCTTTTACACGTGCAACATAACCATGGTGGTCTGCACCCCATATGTTAATCATTCTGTCGTAACCGCGTTGTAATTTATCTATGTGATAAGCTATATCTGCTGTTAAGTATGTGTTTGAGCCGTCAGCTTTTTTGATTACACGATCCTGGTCATCGCCGTAATCAGATGATTTAAACCAATCAGCACCATCCTTTTGATAAATCTTTCCACTTGCTTTCAATTTATTAACACATTCTTCTACTTTTCCAGAGTTATGTAAAGTTAATTCTGAATAGAAGTTGTCAAAATGTACTCTGAAATTGTCTAACAATGCTTTTTGCAAATTTTCCATTTCTTTTTTTGCAAAATCAGAAAGTTCTTTTACATTTTCAGGCAATCCATTGTGAGTTTGCAAATATTTTTTAGCAACAGGAATTAGATAATCTCCGGGATAGAAATTTTTTCTTTCAATTTCATCGGTAGGAAAGTCAATATCTTCACCAAGTTCTTGTCTTATTCTAATTGCAAGGGAATTGCCAAGTTTGTTGATTTGGCTTCCTGCATCATTTATATAAAATTCTTGATAAACTTCGTGTCCGTAAAATTTTAAAAGATTAGCCAGAGCACTTCCCATTGCAGCCCAGCGTCCATGTCCTATATGGAATGGTCCGGTAGGATTTGCTGAAATATATTCTAAAAGAATTTTTTCTTTTGTAATGTTTTCTGGTTTTCCGAATTCACTTCCTTTTTGGAAGATTTCTTCTACAAGATTAATTAAGAGATTTTTGCCTGTTTTAAAGTTGATAAATCCGCCCACAACTGTATAATCATTATCTTCTTTTGCGATGTATTCAATAATTGAGTTTGCAATTTGCGGCGGAGCCATTCTTGCATATCTTGCAAGTGAGGATACATTGACGGCATAGTCACCAAAGTCTGCATTTTTTGGTCGCTCAACAGCCAATGAACCTTTTGTATATTCTTTCATTTCGCCAAGCTTATTTTCTTTAATAGCTTTTTCAATTGCTGATTCAATATTTTCTATAAAGTAATCTTTAATCATCTCTTTCTCTCCATATATCTTGTTTGTGTTAATTATATCTCAAACACAGCTAATTTGAAATCTAAGTAAATACAAACATAAAATTTTTTGAGTAATAAATGCTACACAGGTTTTATCTAAATCTGATATTTGTAATATAATATAGTTATGATTAATATTTCAAATATTGTCGACAGAATACGCGAAATCATGGAAGATGAAACTTTAATTCAACTTAAAGACGAGTTGAATAGTTATCACGAAGCCGATTTAGCAGATATTTTTCAGGAATTGAAGCCGGAAGAAAGACTTCAATGTTTTAAGCTTCTTGATTTAGAAAAAGCTGCCGATTTGATGGAATATTTACCTCCTCAAGTTCAGGTTGAATTATTGGGGGATATTGATGAAGATATGGCTTCCCGCATCTTGACCAAGCTGCCTCACGATGCTGCTGCGGACGTATTAGGAGATATGGAAGATGATGAGAGTGAAACTTATTTAGACAAACTCCCGCATAAGTTTTCAGAAGAAGTCAGAGAACTTTTAACTTACAACGAAGATACTGCAGGCGGTATTATGAACCCTGTAGTTTTGACTGTTAATTCAGATATGAGTGTGCAAGATGTTTTAAACCATATTAGAATTAAAGCAGAACAAGATAATATGGAACTGTATTACGTCTATGTTGTTGATAAACAAAATCACCTTTTGGGTGTTGTGTCTTTGAGAAAGCTTTTGACTTCTCCAATTAATCAAAAAGTTGAAGATATAATGATTTCTGATATAGTAAAATTGCATGTTGATGATTACAGCGACTATATTATCGATGAATTTATGAAATACCAGTATAACGCTCTTCCTGTTGTCGATTTGTATAACAGATTAAAAGGAATGATTACTTGGGATGACGTTCATGATTTGTTTGAAGAAGAAACTACGGAAGAAATCTATCAATCATCAGGTATCTCAACAGAAGTTGTTGACGAAGATGAAATTCTTTCAGGAAACATTTTTAATGCAATCAGAGCAAGAACTCCTTGGTTATTTATAACATTGCTTGGAGAATTTGTTGCTGTAAATGTTGCACATTACTTTGACCACACTTTGGAAGCATTGCCTATTATTGCAATTTTTATGCCTCTTCTTGCCGGTTTAGGCGGTAACATCGGAACTCAAAGTATTACTCTTATGGTTCGCGGTCTTTCAACAGGACAGGTTACTATAAGTTCCGCAGTACATCATATTTTCAGAGAAATGTGTGTTGGATTAATAATAGGAAGTATTTTTGGGTTGCTGGTAACTCTTGTGACATGGGGATGGCAGCATAATGTGGAACTCGGTATTATTGTTGGTGTTGCAATGGCTATTAATATGACCATGGCGACAGTTATAGGTACATTTACACCATTCGCACTTAAAGCAATTAATGTAGATCCTGCAGTTGCCTCAGGCCCTGTTATTGCAACTACAATTGATGTGTTAGGATTGGCAATATACTTTACTCTCGTTTCTACTTACTTAATTAACGTAATGTAGAATAAAATCATTAATATATTGTATGCAAAATACAATCATTTATTATAACTTAATTAAATAGCAAATAAATCAAAGGTGAAAACTAATGACAAATTATACACAAAAAGGCAGAAAACAAAGATATAATCAAGAAACTCGCAGCAGAGATGAGCAGTCCCCTTATTTAAGACATGCCAGAAAAAACGTTGAAGACCAGAATTCTTTTATGAGAGTTATTACTATAATGACAATTATTGCAGCAGGACTTATTTTGAGTATTTTTATCCTTGCTGATAATGAAAATTTCCTTGAAAAACATTTCGGTGAAAATTCGCCTGTTACAAAATTGTTTATGAAATTGGCAGCTACAAAAGACCATAAAGAAAAGGCTGACTTTGCTTTCCCTTTTGGACTCAGACGTCAGAATATTCTCTTTCTAGGTGTTGATGCAAGCGGTTCTCCAGAGGACCTGTGGTCAGGAACCAGAACAGATACTATGATTTTAGTTAATATTGATCCAAAATCTAAATCTATTAACGCTTTATCAATTCCTAGAGATAGCAAAGTATACCTGCCAAATGATAACGGCGTTAACAAAATTAATGCTGCACACGCAATCGGCGGTATTGAAATGACAAAACGTACTGTTGAAGACACTCTTGGTGTTAAAATTGACAGATATATTATGGTTCATGACAGTGCTGTAAAAGAAATTGTTGATGCTATGGACGGTGTTGATATATATGTTGAAAAACCAATGCATTATAACGATTATTCAGGTAAATTACACATAAATTTTGATAAAGGTATTCATCATTTATCAGGTCAAAAAGCTGTTGAATATTTAAGATTTAGACACGATGCACTTGGAGATATCGGAAGAACTCAAAGACAACAATGGTTCTTAAGAAGCCTTTTAAAAGAACTTCAAAGTCCTAAAACAATAGCAAAAATTCCTGATATAATTTCGGTTGCGAAAAAGTATGTTAAAACAGATATGTCTTTATACGAAATGTCTCAGTATGCAGCTTTAGCAAAACATATTGATATGGATAAAATTGAAGTAGCAATGCTTCCAGGTGCTCCTAATCAAAAAGGTTATATAAGTTATTGGATTTTAGATCCTGAAAAAACTCAAGAAGTTGTAAACAGGGTTATCTATAGAGATAGAGAGCATTTTGATGAAACAACTCCGTATACAGCAAGTGTGTTGTTCTCTTCTGATAAGCAGACTGAGGCAAATGCGTTGATTGAACAATTAAAGGCAGGTGGTGTGACTATCAAATGTACTGGTAATGCATCAAGAACTCACTCTCATTTTGTTGCTCATTCAAGTAAGACATCTAATGAATACTTTAACTGGTTAAAAAAGAAAAATCCTGAATTAGAAGGTATGCAGTTTATATATGATCCGATAAATTACTATTGTGCGGATACAGATTATACTGTAGTTCTTGCAGGAAAATAAAATTAATATATTAAACAGTTTTACAAAGTAATGGCAATTCATTAAGGGTTGCCATTATTTTATTGTAATCTTCTTCGACAACAAGAACAGAACGTATTTTTGCAGCATTTTTAATGCCGGAAATATAATATGGGTAAAATTTGCGGCAAAATTTTATACCGACATTTTCGCCGCGAAGTTTAATTTCTTCGTTAATATGCTCTTTAAGCATTTCAATTTTTTCTTCTAAACAAGGTACAGGAAGTATTTCCCCTGTGTGAAGATAGTGCTCGATTCTATAGATTAGAGTCGGATCTCCCATTATTGCACGACCTATTGCAACTCCGTCAGCTTCGCTCTCTTCCAGACATTTAATTGCACTCTCAACTGAAATAACGTCGCCGTTAGCAAAAACCGGTATATCAATATTTCTTTTTAATTCTTTTATCAGTTTCCAATTAGCCTGTCCTGAATACATTTGAGAACGTGTGCGTCCATGTATAGTTATAAACTCAGCACCTGCCTCCTGCATTGCCTGGCCGTATTCTATGTAATTCATTTCATCAACAGTATATCCAAGTCTGAATTTTACACTTACAGGTTTATCAGTACCGTCTTTTACAGCCTTTACCAAGTCACAAGCAAGCGGAATGTTTCTCATTAATGCACAACCATCCTGCCCCTTAACAACTTTATTAACAGGACATCCCATATTTATATCTATCATATCAGCATATTGAGTAAGATTTTTAGCTGCGGCATTCATCATATGAGGTTTGTGACCGCTTATCTGATAAGATATAGGACTGTGATTGCTGTCGCGTTTTAAAATTTCTGTGCCGCTTCTGCCATTAAGAGTTTGTGCAAGATATTCAGAACTTATCATTTCAGTTGTTAAAAGGCACGATTTAGAGTATTTGCGGACTAAACTTCTTAATACGTAATCCGTAATTCCAGCCATTGGGGCTAATGATACTCTGCTTTGAATTAAATCTTTTACTCTATTGTGCATATTGTTTTAGGTCTGCTATCCTTTGGTCTGCGTACTTTTTAAAGTCGTCGTTTTCTGTGTACTTAGCACTAAATGCTTTGTAATAACTTACGGCATTTTTGTATTGTCCTAAGGTATCATAATCAACACCGATTAGATAATTAACTATACATAAATCAGGACTTATATTAATTGCTCGTTTGTAATCAGCAATTGCTTCATTATATTTCTTCTTAGTGTCATAAATCATACCGCGATAATATAATGCGTAAGCGTCTTGATTGTTTGTTGATAGAATTTGGTTAATTAAAACCAAGCTCTTATCATAATCCTGTGCGTCAAACATTGCAATCGCTTTTTCTAGTGCTATTGAATTTCCTTGAGAAGTTATGGCATTGTTTAATTCAATTGCCTGCTGATTATTTTTGTTTAAAGTAAGTGATTTTTGAACATATGCTTTTGCATTGTTCCAATCTTCGGAGTCAGCATACAAAGCAGCAATGTAATACGCTATATCAGAATCTGTAGGCTTTAAATTTAAAGCTTGTTTGTAATATTCAATAGCTTTTGCATTATCGCCTAAATTTTGATAGCAAGAGGCAACTCCAAGCATAGTATCAGCAGTAGCGGGCTGAATTTTCAAATATTCGTTAATTGCTTTCTGGTAATCCTTATTATTGTAATAAGCTGCTGCAGTTTCCAGTTTTTCTCCTGTAGCTTCATTACTTATATTTTTCAATGCATCTGTTACCTGTTCATTATTAGGAAATTTAGCATTAGCAGTTTTTAAGGTAGATAGTGCACCATCATAATTTTTCATCTGACCTTGTGCAATAGCCAGGTTCACATAAACTTCAGGGTTGCTGTTATTTATTTTAAGAACTTCATTATACAAAGCTATAGAGTCGTTAAGCTTATTTTGTTTATGAATTTATAAATCATAACTGTATATTGGGTCGGATGGTTTT
>JBKUMA010000084.1:0-6756 GCA_046955055.1 Candidatus Gastranaerophilaceae bacterium | reverse complement strand
GTGATACTCCATATCACCATTATAACAGTTTTTATATAATTTACAAGGGGTTGAAAACCCTCTCAGGAGCTTTAAATTTTCGCCCCCCCCCCGAGTTGTGCAAATCTTTTCATAATTTTTAGCCTCCTTTTAAATTTCCAATAATAAAAACAGTTCATTATAATTATTATAACAAACTGCTTTTATATTTTCAATATAATACTAATTCTGATTAATAATCAGAAACCATATCTTCTTCGTCTTGTAGTGAAGACAAATCATTATGACTTGTTGAATCAAAATCTTCAGGCAACAAATCATCATCCGGCCAAATTGTATCTTCATCAAATCGGCTTGCATGAAGATTTTCACTTGATGATAAATCAGAATTACTCAAATCAGTTTCCGACAATATACATCCTGCCATATCACAATCAGTAAAATTACAATAAGTCATTTCCGCATAACTGCAATCAGCACCTGTTAATAGGGCTTCTGTAAAATCACATTCCAAAACTCTTGAACGGGTAAAATCTACTGAAGTTAAATCTGCACCAGAAAAATTAACAAAAGAAATATTGCAGTCAGCAAATGAACTTGAATTTAAGTCTACGTCAGAAAAATCAATTTCAGTCAAATTTATACTTGAAAAATCAACTTCCGACAAATCAATTTCTTCTTGTTCAACTTTCCATTCATTAAATCTTTCAGGATTTTTTCTCAATAATTCTATCAGTTCCTCTTTCGTATAATCAATCATTAATTTGTTTCTCCTTATAATTCATTATTTATTATCAATCAAATTCATTTGCACAGCAAACAATGTTGCTTGAGTGCGGTTTTTTACTTTCAACTTTTTAAATATACTGTTCAAATGTGTTTTTACGGTAACCTCTTTAACAAAAAGTTTCTCTGCTATCTTTTTATTACTTGCCCCCTTAGCAACCATTTGTAACACTTCTTTTTCTTTTGTTGTTAATGTTTGTATAAGTTGAGCATTTTCTTTTACTTCATAATCTGTTTTTTTGCTGTCTTTATTCCACCCACATCTGCGTAAAACAGCTTCCATTCGTGCAAGAAGGTTAGGAAGAATAAACGGTTTGACAATATAATCATCTGCACCAATTTTTAATCCTGAAACCATTTTTTGTTCTTCATTTACTGCAGTAAGCATAATTACCGGTAAATGCTTAGTTTTTTCATTATTTCTTATTGCCTTTAAAGTTTCCCAGCCGTTCATATTAGGCATCATAACATCCAGAAGCACCAAATCGTAATTTGTATCACCTTTAAAAAGCAACTTCAAAGCCTGCACTCCATCTTGTGCAGTATGGACATCGTAGCCGTAAAAAGGCAATGCATCCTTTAAATATTTAGAATTGTCGTCTACTAATAAAATATTTGCCAATTCTGACATATTTTTATTTCCTTCTAAACGATTTTATTTTTTAGTGCTTTTAAAGCTGCCTGAAGTCTGTCATCAACTTCTAACTTTTGCAAAATACTTGCAACGTGAGCTTTTGTTGTATTAATACTTATAACAAGAATCTGTGCAATTTCCATGTTGCTGTATCCTTCTGTCATAAGTTTTAATATTTGAGCTTCGCGTGTTGTTAAATCGTAATCTTTTCGATTAGTTTCACAATCGAAGGTCGGGGAATTTGCACTTGCTTTCAATACTATATGAGCAATGCTGGGGTCAAACCAGGCTGCACCGTCTGCAACAGATTGAACAACCTGTATTAATCTTTGAGGATTAATTTCTTTTGAACAGTATGCGTTTGCACCTGCTTTAAGACTGTTTAATACTTCTTTTTCATCGTTGTGAGAAGTAAGAATTATTATTTTAACATCCTTATTTGAAGAACGAATATGCTTTGTAGCATCAATGCCGTTCATATTAGGAAGCCCTAAGTCCATGATTATTATATCAACTTTATTGTTATTAAAAATTTCAATAGCAGCTTCGGCTGAATCAGCTTCGTAAATAGTGTCAACATACTCAACACCTTCAAAAGTTGTTTTTAGGCCAAATCTGGTTAGTTCATGATCTTCTACAATAAGAATATTTATTTTCATCATATACTTAATTCCTCTTTCGCAGGTGTATAATTTGGATTTAAAAGAAGACTTTTCTTGAAATTAAATACCGCATCTTGTTTTAAACCCTGATTTTTACAAATCAGTCCTTGATAATAATAATATCTAAAATCATTTTCGTCAATATAGTTTGCAATACTTAAATATTTTTTAGCATCATTAAAGTTTTGACGTTCTACTTCAACTCTTCCCAAATCAATCCAGGCGTCTTTATATTGCATATTTATAGCAATAGCCTTTTTAAGATAAGCAATTTCTTTAGACTTATCTTTCAAAGCGACTTTATAATAAGCAACATAGGCATCAGAATAAACTCTTAATACCTTTTCATAAATTTCCATTGCCTTCTTTTCTTTGTTCAGCATTTCATAAGTTTGTGCAACTCTGATTGACGGAAGAGAGTAATTTCTGACTCTGCCTTCTGCGTCTTTGTAATACCTCAAAGCAGTCTTGTAATCGCCTTTTCTGTAATTCAAATCGCCTAAAACCAGAAGAACCATAGGGTTGCCGCTATTAAGTTTATACGCTTTTTGAGCAGTATCCTGTGCTTTTTCAAAATCATTATTATCAAAATATACTCTTGAAAGCAGAGCATAAACATCTTTATTTGTAGCTTTTTTAGTACTAATTGCACCTTGAAGAGTTCTTATAGACTTGCCTAATTCACCTTCATAATAATAGTAATAGCCAAGATGATAAGATTTCTTTATTTCGTTCTTTTGAGATTTATAAAGCACATACTGCTCTAAAGATTTTCCTTTATTAGCGTAATCCGTAGAATATAATCTTTGCTGCTTTATGTACTCAACTATTTTTAATGCATCTTTAGTTTTCTTATTTTGTGAAAGGATTTCAGCCTTTAATTTTTTATAATTCAAATTCTGACCATTCATTGATATTGCAATATCAATATATTTATCAGCATTCAACAAATCGTTAGATTTCAAATACCCCAGTGCCGCTACGTAATTTGCATAGTCGGAAGAAGAAAGCAGGTTGACATTTTTAATTAACTCGGCTGTGGCTTCGCGGCTCTGGTCGTTGTAAACAATATTTGAAAAAACTTCTCCCAAATAAACTTCATCTTCGCGTTTCAATTTTTTTGAAGGATAGTAATATCTCTTGGTGTCATCAACAAGAAGAGAAGAGATATCTTTATCCTCAACTTTTGAGAAAGCCATATTAGACAAATTAAAAAAGCCTATATCAGCCATTCTTTCAGCAATCTGCATGTACCCGTAATCACTCGGACTCATTGTTTCTATAAGGATTGCAAAATCCATATATGCTGATTTTACATTACTCTGCATAAACCTGTCGAAAGCAATTGCATACTGATTATGAATGTCATTATGAGTAAGTGTAGCTCTTTTTGTAGGCAAAGCAATAGTATTTGACGGCATTTGATCAGCAAACGGATTTGCCGGCTGAATATTATCATACAGACTTTCAGCAAGTACGGGGGCTGAACTTACCGCTAACATTATTATTGTTGCTACACTGACTGTATATTTCATTTAAGTATTTAATTACCCTCTCTGTTTAATACATTCCCTGAATAGTAAAAATTAAACAATTCAACAATGTGTTTTTGTTCATCCGATGCATTTTCATCATTTATAAAATTAAATATATCACGTAAATTATAATGACTCAATGTTAATGCATCTTCTTCTTTCAAGAAATTATGGTTTTCAGTTAGAAATACTCTTACTATCTTGTCTGTACTGATTTTTAAGAAAACATCAACAATATTTTTATCAAAATGTGTACCTGAATCTTTTATAAGAATATTAATAACATTACCAATCGGCATTTTATCACGATAGTGACGGCGAGATGTAATCGCGTCAAAGACGTCGGATACGGCAAGAATTCTTCCGCCATACGGAATATCTTCACCTTTCAGATGCCTGTAATATCCTGAGCCGTCCCACTTTTCATGGTGTGAACAAGCAATTTCAGTTATCATTTTAAAATCATTAGACATATAAATTTTATCCAAAATGTTATGGGTAATCTGTACATGTTCTTGTATATG
Source organism: Candidatus Gastranaerophilaceae bacterium (assembly GCA_046955055.1). Classification (GTDB taxonomy): domain Bacteria; phylum Cyanobacteriota; class Vampirovibrionia; order Gastranaerophilales; family Gastranaerophilaceae; genus JBKUMA01. The sequence continues at coordinate 2,636 of JBKUMA010000084.1, read as the reverse complement.
ACGATATTCCTCATCCGTCAATTTACCCTCTTTTTGGAGAACTGAATCTCTAATACCGATTTTACCGATATCATGAAGCGTTGCAGCTTTTTCTACCAGTTCTTTAAATTTTTCATCACAGCCCAATTCATTAACAATTAGCATAGAATAAAGTTTCACTCTGCTTGAATGACCTGCCGTAATTTTGTCACGTGCGTCAATAGAGGTTGCGAGTGTATCTATAAAGCTTTCGAACAAAGCTTTTTGTTCTTTATAAAGCTCCTTTTGCTGTTCAAATAACTGAGCATTTTCAATCGCAATACTTGCACTGCCGCCAATTGCAACAAGCAAATCTTCATCGCCCTTTGTGAATGACCCGTTAAGTTTATTCAGAACCTGAAAAGCACCTATTATTTCCTGGTTGTTATTTTTAATAGGCATACAAAGAATAGTCTTTGTTTTATAACCTGTTTTTGAATCAACATCAGGATTAAAACGGTCATCATTGTACGCATCAGGAATATTTAATGATTCGCCTGTTTTAATAACATAACCTACAAGACCTTTATCAGCAGGAACTCTTATTTCCTGATTTTCCATTCCTAAAGCAACTTTAGACCATATTTCATTTTTTTCTTTATCAAGAAGGAAAACAGTACATCTGTCTGCCTGAATAGCAATCTTTGTTTCTTCTGCAATAACTTTCAGCAAAACATTAATATCAGTTTGTGCTGTGATAGAACGTCCGATTTTAACAAGAGAAACAAGAGGATCACTTTTTATAGGCGTATTAAAATCCATTCCGCCTTTGACCTGTTTTATTCTTGTTAAAACATAACCCATAACTGAAAATTCATCAGTTCCTTCCATTGCAATATTCTTTGCATTTTCAAAATGTAATAATGCGAGTTTGCCATCGCCTTCACCAAAATCAATCGAACCGGCCGCAAATTCATAAAAGATTTTTGCAGTAGCACTTTTTGAATAATTAGCCAGATAATCTGCATCATTTAAAAGTTTCAGTGCATTTTTGTAATTACTTTTGTCTTTCATATAATCACTTAATGCCATCATACTGTAACAAACAGATATGTATTCATCACAAGATGCTTCTTTAAATTTGTTTAACGCATCGTTAAAATTAATGTCTGCGTCTTCAAACTTAGCGTCTTCCAGCATTGCTAAGCCTGTGCGGAAAACAATTTTCCCTTCACTAACCTTTTCTTCATTCCAATTTTCGAGTTTTTCCATAATTTAGCCACTATTCTAATATTTTACAACTATATGTTTTTATTGTACAATATTTTTACAAATAATACAAAGTCTAAATAGTGTAGATAAAGATTTTTTAAGGGAGCTTGCTTACAAACATGGAAAAGATTTCGATTTTAATACCTGTATACAATGAGTTTAAAACATTAGAGGAAATTTTAAAAAAGGTTGAAGACGCTGATTTTTGCGGTTTAGAAAAAGAAATAATCCTCATAGACGATTATTCAACAGACGGAACCAGAGATTTATATTCAAAACTTCCTTACAAAGTTTTTTACCATGACTTTAACCAAGGTAAAGGTGCTGCATTGAGAACAGGATTTAAAGAAGCAAGCGGTGATATTATAATCATTCAGGACGCTGATTTGGAATATGATCCTGTTGATTACAAACCGCTGATTCAATTAATAGTAGACGGCAAAGCTGATGTTTGCTACGGTTCAAGACTTACAGGCGGTAAACCTTCTCGTTCGTTTATGTTCCACCACCTTTTGGGCAACAAATTTTTGTCTTTGTTAACAAATATTTTATACGGTGCAACTTTAACCGATATGGAAACTTGTTATAAAGCTTTTAAAACTGACTTTATTAAGGGAATTGAAATTAAATCCAACAGATTTGATTTTGAGCCTGAAATTACTGCAAAAGTCTTAAAAAGAGGTGCTAGATTATATGAAGTGCCTATTTCATATTATGGAAGAGAATTTTCCGAAGGTAAAAAGATAACTTGGCGTGATGGAATACATGCCATTATAGCTCTAATAAAATTCAGATTTGTTGATTAATATAATCATATTTTTTTAAGAATAGGAGAGAAAAATGAAAAAAATTATTTTATCTTTATGCTTAGCTGCATTAACCGCAATGCCTTCATTTGCCGCATTCAGTGCAGTTGACAGAACACCAACAGTTGGCAAACAGCTTTTATCAAAAAACAGTCTGCCTTCAACAACAAAATTTGTTGTAACAGAAACTACAGTTGAAAACAGCACTTCAAATACTAATAATGAAATTTATATTCAAAAATCTAATTTAGGATACGCCGGCAATGACAATGAAGTAGCAGCAGTAATCGCTCAAGAAGTAGGCTATATAATCAATTCTAATGCTTCTAAAAAACAACTTGTATCAAATATCACATCTGCAATAGCAGGAAGTATCAGTGATGAAAGCTTACAAAATAAAGCTTTAATTGCAAACGAACTTTCTATGCACAACATGTCTGCAAAGGACCAGATGAATGCAGATATTACCGGTGTTGACTTAATGATTCAGGCAAACTACAACCCTCTTGCAATGATTGTTGTATTAACAAAAATGCCGGGCAGCACAATGGATATTCTAAAAAGCCAACCAAATAACTTTAAAAGAGCAATGTATATATA
>JBKUMA010000083.1:0-6838 GCA_046955055.1 Candidatus Gastranaerophilaceae bacterium | reverse complement strand
AAATAATGTTTCCTTTTGCGTCTAAAAGAGTCATTGCACAAACAAATTTTGCGTTGCGGTTGGTTTCATTTTTAATAGCATCTAAAAGCTTATCTATTCTTGCTTGAGGTGTGTCGGCATATCTTGCAGAATAAATCCCGGGCCCGTCATTTAAAGCTTCCACGCATAAACCTGAATCGTCAGCCAATGACATCATTCCGGTTAAGCGGTTTGCTTCTTTTGCTTTTAAATATGAATTTTCTTCAAAAGTTGTTCCGTCTTCTAAGGGGTCGAAGCCTTTTGGAGGAAGAACAAATTCTATATCCTTTATGCCGTAGCTTTCTGCTATTGCTTTCAATTCTTCTACTTTGTGCGGATTACCTGTTGCAAAAACTATTTTCATCTATTTACCAAACCTTCTGTTTCTGTTGTGATAATCGTTAACGGCTTCTGCGAGTGAATTTTTATTAAATTCAGGCCAGTACTGTTCTGTTACATAGATTTCAGAATATGCTATCTGCCATAATAAATAATTTGAAATCCGTTTTTCTCCGCTGGTTCTGATTAGCAAATCAGGATCAGGAATATTTTTTGTATAAAGGTTTTCTGAAATCATTTCTTCTGTAATGTCTTCAGGTTTTATTTCGTTATTTTGAATTTTTTTTGCGATATTTTGTACAGCTTGAAGCATTTCCAATCTTGAACCGTAGTTAAATGCAATTTGGAAATAAACGCCTGTGTTATTCTTGGTTGTTTCTACCGCATTGTGCAAAATGTCTTGAAGTTTTGGATTGAGCTTTTCTAAATCGCCAATGAAGTTTATAATAACATTTTCTTTGTGCATTTCGCCAAGTTCATTTTTGAGTGTTTGGGCAAATAAATCCATTAGAAAGTCGACTTCTTCTTGTTTTCTGTTCCAGTTTTCTGTTGAAAAAGCGTAAACTGTTAAGTATTTTATGCCAAAGTCATTACATGCTCTAAGAGTGTTTTTAAGTGCTTCTACGCCTTTTTTATGTCCGAATGCTGACGGAAGATTTTTTTCTTTTGCCCATCGGCGGTTGCCGTCCATAATTATTGCTATGTGTTTTAAGTTTGTTTCTTTAACGATTTTTGATATTTTTTCTTCAAGTGCTAACATTTTTACTTCCTTTATTCTATAATGGATTATATCATAAAATTAAGGAAGTTTGATGAAAAGAGCGGTTGTTTTTGCACATTACGATAAAGATAATATAATTGATGATTATGTGATTTATTATTTGAATGCCTTGAAAGAAATATGTTCAAAAATAATCTTTGTTTCCTGTGGAACTCTGGATGATTCCGAAAGATTAAAGCTTGAAGGAATAGCTGATTACATAATTGCTGAGCCGCATAACGAATATGATTTCGGTTCATATAAAAGAGGTTTTAGTTATTTAAAAGGAAACGGTTTAGAAAATTTCGACCAATTGGTATTTGTAAATGATAGTGTTTACGGTCCTCTTTATTCTTTGAAAAATATTTTTGAAACTATGAAGGGCTGTGATTTTTGGGGAATAACAAAGAACAATTTTGGATACAAAAAAAATGCTAAACATTTTTTTGTGCAGCGTCCTCATATTCAAAGTTATTTTATGGTTTTTGACAAAAAAGTTTTTAGCAGCAAATTTTTTAGTGATTTTATTCTTTCGATTGAAGAAGAAAAAAATAAAAAGTCAGTTATTTCTAAATATGAAATAGGGCTTTCTGAAATGTTATCAGAAAAAGGGTTTAAATTTAATACTTTTGTTAATGCATACGGAAGAATAAACAATATAACTATTTTAAAGTGGTATCAAATAATTACACGATACAATATGCCGTTTTTGAAATGCTCGCTTCCACGTCTTAAAAATAAGATAAATACAACAGTTCAAGATTATCCAAGCGTTATTAAGGCAGTGAGTGATTATCCTGTTGATTTAATTGAAAGTAATGTTGAAAGAACAAAAGTAAGTTCTTTTTCAAAATGCAGTGCACCTGTCAATATTAAAAGATTTTTATTCAATATTCTCTCTGAAATGCCTTTTATTATAAGAAAACCAATTAGTATTTTCATACAAAAATGCCTGCCTTATTTTAATGATTAAGACAGACATTTTTTGTTATATAAAAAGATTACTCGGTTTTTGCTGCATTTTCAAGTTTAAAAGCATTTACAAATTTTGCTTTTAAGTCTTTAGCCACTTCTTTGAAAGGAAATTCCTTGAAAAATTTTGAGATGTTTTTGCGGTAAATTATTCCTGCTGTAGCAGTACCTGCTGCTAATAAACCTGTTATTGCCCATGCAGTTTTATGACTTTTTTTGAATTCAAATTCTTCGCCGTTATTAGCTTTGTCCTGATTTTTTAATAATTGTTTTGTAAATTGGTCTTTAGTAAAAGTCTTAACTTTCCCTTTTTTATTGATAACAACACATTTGTTGTTAGGAGCCATTGTAACAACATTACCACCGATTACAATACTTGGGGTTACACCTAAATTATTTTCCATAAACACTTCCTTTACGTTCTACTTTGTTAAATACATGAAAACTGGGGAAAATAAAAAGTGCTAAAATATGTGTGAAGCGTAATAAATATTTACAAAAACAGACTGCTCTAATTTAGAGCAGTCTGTTAAAATTGTCTTCGCAATGCTTACAAAGGGGTTATGAACAACCTGAGTAACCGCATTTCAAACAGATAAAGCAGCCTTCTGCCATTTGTATTTCATTTCCGCATTCAGGACATTTAACTGTTTTGATTTCGCCTGTAGGCTCTTCTGTAATTTCTTCAACTACAGTTTCCTCAACTTTTGTTTCTTCAGTTTTTTTCTTGTCATCTAAGTTCATTGGCTGGAATTGACGAGAATTGTTTCTGTAAACAGTAATACCTTTTAAATTATTTTCATAAGCTAAAACGTAAGCTTCTTCAATATCTTTGCGTGTTGCATGTTCTTCAAAGTTAACTGTTTTAGAAACAGCGTTATCAGTGTGAAGCTGGAATGCAGCTTGCATTTTAACGTGCCAGTATGGTGAAACATCGTGTGCAGTCGCAAAAATATGTTTAACTTCTTCTGATACACCGTCAACGTGAGCTATTGAACCAGTTTTAGAAATCTTTTTCATTAACTCATCTGTGTAAATACCATGTTTTACAGCATATTCTTTAAAGATAGGGTTAACTTCAAACATTTCAGTTCCGTCCATAATCAATCTTGAGAATACAAGACCGAATAATGGTTCAACACCGCCTGAAGCACTTGCAATCATTGAGATTGTACCTGTTGGTGCAATACATGTTGTTGTAGCGTTTCTGATACCGTATTTTTCAATTTCAGCATCCAGTGCTTTCCATTGTTCATCGGAAATTTTGCCTGCTGATTTACCTTTATATTTGTTGTATAGGAAGTTTTGATTGTCATAAATACTTCCTTTGAAGTTGTTGAAACGTCCTCTTTCTTTTGAAAGTTCAATTGATTCACATTTTGATTCATAATCAATGAATTCCATAATCTGACCTGCAAGATCAGTACCTTCTTTGGAATTGTATGACAATCCAAGTTTCATAAGCATATCAGCCCAGCCCATAACGCCAAGACCAATTTTTCTGTTATTTTGAACCATTTCAGAAATTTGCGGCAATGGATAATTGTTAACGGCAATTACGTTATCTAAGAAACGAATAGCAGTTCTTGTAGTTTCTGCCAATAAATCCCAATCGATTTCGCCATTGTCTTTAATCATGCGTCCAAGGTTGATTGAACCAAGGTTGCAAGCTTCATATGAAAGTAATGGAACTTCACCGCATGGGTTAGTTGATTCGATAGGACCAACTAAAGGTGTAGGGTTATCAGCATTCATTTTGTCAATAAATACAATACCCGGTTCACCGTTTCTCCAAGCACCGTCAACAATCATATCAAATACTTTTCTTGCACTGATTTTGCCTGCAACAGTTCCGTTTTGAGGATTGATTAATTCGTAATCAGTACCAGCTTTTAAAGCTTCCATAAACTTATCTGTTACAGCTACTGATATGTTAAAGTTGTTTAATTTATTATTATCGCTTTTGCATTCAATAAAGTCTAAAATATCAGGGTGGTCAACTCTTAAAATACCCATGTTAGCACCGCGTCTTGTACCGCCTTGTTTTACAGCTTCAGTTGCTGCGTTGAATACTTCCATAAATGATACAGGACCTGATGATACGCCCATAGTAGAACGTACTACACTGTTTTTAGGTCTTAATTTAGAGAATGAGAAGCCGGTTCCGCCGCCTGATTTGTGAATTAAGGCAGTATTTTTAACTGTTTCAAAAATTCCTTCTAGTGAGTCTTCTACAGGAAGTACGAAGCATGCTGCTAACTGACCTAATTCTCTGCCTGCATTCATTAATGTAGGTGAGTTTGGCATAAAGTAACGGCTTGTGATAGCTTTGTAAAATCTTTTTGTTAAAGCATCAACTTCTGTTTGAGATTTTCCGAATTTCAAATCTCCTTCTGCGATAGTTTTAGCTACACGCATAAACATATCGGCAGGTGTTTCAATACAATTGCCTTCTTTATCTCTTTTAAGGTATCTTTTTTCAAGAACCTTAATTGCGTTTTCAGCTAAGTCTAGTTTTTCCATACATGTGCTGTTTGAGTCTGTCACATTAACCTCCGTCTATTAATTATGTAGTGATTATATCCCCGTTTAAGTCATTGCGAGCGAGGAATGAGCGTCGCAATCATTTTTGTATTTTACTTATGCTTTTATAAAAAAGCATGACTGTCTTTTCATTGTACCTCAATTATGAAAAACATGGCAAGGAAGTTGTTTAGTTTTTTGTACTTTTATTAAAATTTTATCCCCCGAATTTCCAGGTATGACATGTTTGTAATATAATATTATTCGAGGTAACAAATTTGAAACACTCAAAACTTACAGCCCTAATATTTGTAGCTTTATTGCTTGGAATTTTAGTTGGACATTTCACCCCGGATTTTGCGGTTAGAATGCGTCCTTTCGCTGTTATATTTTTGAGAATGGTGAAAATGATTATTGCACCGTTATTGTTTGCAACTCTTGTTGTAGGTATTTCGGGTCATGGTGATGCAAAAAGTCTTGGTAAAATCGGACTTAAGACAATAATTTATTTTGAAATTGTTACTACTTTGGCTTTAATAATTGGTTTGACTACTGCAAATATATTCAAACCCGGTGTAGGTTTTAACACCGGTGCCACTTCTCATGCACTTCATATGCAGGAAGCAGGACTTATGGCTGCAACTCACGCACATACTTCGGTAAGCGAAATGGTTACGACTATTTTCCCTACAAGTATTATTGACGCTATGGCACAGGGTAATTTATTGCAGATAGTTGTGTTTTCTATTTTCTTTGCACTTGCAATTTGTGCAGTGGGTAAGAAAGCTCAACCTGTTTTGGATATATTGAATTCAGTATCACAAATAATGTTCAAGTTTACAGAATACGTAATGTATTTTGCACCTTTAGGTATTTTTGGAGCAATAGCTTCTACAATCGGTGCTAATGGTTTAGGCGTTTTAAAAAACTATGCAAAAGTTATCGGTGCGTTGTATGTTGCGTTAGCTATATTTGTTTTATTGGTTTTAATCATAGCTTGTAAAATAGTTAAGATATCTTTCAGAAACTTATTAAGAGCTTTGCAGGAACCTGCATTACTTGCGTTTACAACTGCAAGTTCAGAAGCAGCTTTCCCTAAAGCTATGGATATAATGGAACGTTTCGGTGTGCCTAAAAATATAGTAGGTTTTGTTATGCCGACAGGCTATACATTTAACCTTGACGGAAGTACATTATATCTTGCAATGGGCGTATTGTTTTCGTCACAAATTGTGGGCATAAATCTTGATTTAAACCAGCAGTTAGTTATAATGTTAGCATTGATGTTGACAAGTAAAGGTGTTGCAGGTGTACCGAGAGTTTCTTTAATTGTATTGGCAGGTACTCTTGCAAGTTTTAATATTCCAATTATTGGTGTTGCAATACTTTTGGGTATTGATCAAATCCTTGATATGGGAAGAACAACTGTAAACCTTGTCGGTAACTGTGTGGCAACTGTTGTTATCGCAAGATGGGAAAAAGAATTCGATTACAATAAAATGAACGAATTTGTCAGACTTTCAAAAGAAGAAAGCATCGGTAACGATATTAAACATTTGAAAGATGACATTTTAAACAAAAAAGCAGAACAAAATTAAATTAATATAAAAGGGTAGGTACAGAGATGAGTAACGAAACAGGTACAAAAGTTGAGTATAAAGATACTTTAAATTTGCCTCAAACTACTTTGGCAATGAGAGCAAATGCAACCGTTAGAGAACTTGAAATCCAAAAATTCTGGGAAGAAAATAATATTTACGACAAAATTATTAACCAGCGTGACAAGGATAACAAATTTATTTTGCATGACGGTCCTCCATACTTGAGTTCTGAAAAAATTCACGTAGGTACTGCTTTAAATAAAATTCTTAAAGATATTTTGTTAAAATACAAAGCCCAATCAGGTTTTTATACACCATACGTTCCCGGCTATGACGGTCATGGTCTTCCTATTGAAAATGCAGTTGTGAAAAATATCAAAGGCGGAAGAAGTGCATTAACTCCTGTAGAACTAAGACAAAAATGCCGTGAATTTGCACACAAAAACCTTAAAGGTCAAGAAAGTGAATTCAAACGTTTGGGTGTTTTAGGTGATTGGGAACATCCTTACCTTACTATCAATCCTGAATTTGAAGCTGAACAAATTAGAGTGTTTGGCGATATGTTCAAAAAAGGTTATATAGAAAAAGGCTTGAAACCTGTTTATTGGTGTGCATCTTGTGAAAC
>JBKUMA010000082.1:0-6867 GCA_046955055.1 Candidatus Gastranaerophilaceae bacterium | reverse complement strand
TCTTTTAAACTTGAATAATAATCTTTATGAATATCAATTAATGTTTCTTTTGTATTTTTGTCTTTTTCAAGAACCATTCCAGCCCATTCGCGGATGTTCAGCGGGTAAAGGCTTGAATTTTTTTTCGCAAGAATATCCAACCTCTCAATAGTTTTTGCCAGATTTAGGCTATAACCGCCTGTAAATGCCAAATATTGCTGAGTTGACGGCATTTGTGAAAATTTCGGGGGGGGGGTGAATTTATTACTGCTGTATGTACGTTTTTCAGGGGTATTATAATTTTTTGTATATATATTTAATGGGGTAATGCTGTTTATTTTCATGTTTCTTAATTCTCCGTGTATATAAAAATTCCAACATAAAATTTTTTGCTAAAAAAAGACCGATTTACTCGGCCTTTTTATAAAAAATTATTGTTGTTTATTTTAAAGCAAAAGTCATATCTGCTTCAACGCAGACTTTTCCGTCTACTGAACCTTTGCCGTGTGCTTTGCATACAGGTCCTTTTATTTTTGTAAGTTCAATTTCCATTTCAAATCTATCACCTGGTCTTACGATATTTTTAAAGCGAACACCGTCAACTCCAGCGTATAAAGTCAATTTGCCTTCAAATTCAGGCATTGTCATTAATATAGGTGCTGAGCATTGTGCCATTGCTTCTAACTGTAATACACCCGGCATAATCGGGTTGTTTGGAAAGTGACCTTGGAAAAATTCTTCATTCATTGTTAAATTTTTATAGCCTTTTGCATATTTGCCAGGAACACATTCAGTAACTCTGTCTACAAGTAAAAACGGATAACGATGAGGAATCATTTCCATAATTTGCATTGTGTCAAACTGCAAAACTTCTTGTTTAGTTTCTTCTGTCATACTTATTACTCCTTATTTACATTCAATTAATTTTTCTTTTAACATTTTTGCAGTTTTAATATGAACTGCATGTCCTGCTTCTTTTACCAAAATTTGGCATTTTAAATTTAAAGGATTTACTCCTGTTAAATATAAATCACCGATTAAATCTAAAATCTTATGTTTAATTGGTTCGTTATCGCACCGAAGTGATGATGTATATCCTTCATCTTGCAGCCCAAGTGTATTTTCTATAGTTACGCCCTGTGCAAAACCAAGCATTTGGAATTTTTTTAAGTCTTTATAAAATCCAAAAGTTCTTGCCATAATGATTTCGCTTTGGTTTTTAGGATTATAAACTGCCCAGCGTTTAGTTAAATCAGGGTGGTCATAGTTTACTGCATATGAGATGTACAATTCTTTATCCGGCAAAATAACAAGGCTTGTCTTTCCGTTTAAATAATAAACAGGTTCTGACACTGTATAATATTTTGGTTTTTCAAAAAAGTGTTTTTCAATACCTGCTTCTTTAAAAAGTTCCACCCATTGTTTTGAACTACCGTCGAGTGCCGGAACTTCCATTTCTGACATGTGAATGTCTATGCTGTCTATGCCGCAGAATGCAAGTGCTGCAGATAAGTGTTCAGTCAACATTGCTTTGCTTTTTTTATTACCTAAAACTACACAGTGGTCTGTTGCCAGAACATTGTCAACATTAGCTTCAAACGGTTCATTATCGCATACAAAGTATCTTATTTTTCCTTCATTAGAAGGGACAAATTTAACAGTACACGGCTTGTTTTTCATCAAGCCGTTTCCTGTAATTTCTATTTCCTTAAGAATTGTGGTCATTATTAATATTTTCCTCAAATTCTCTTAATAGCGGTTCATATTTTCTGAATTTTGCAAATATTTCTTGTGCATCTTTCAATGTTTTCAATTGTTTTATAAATTCTTTTCTTGGAACTGCAGGAATACCTACAACAATTGATTTTTCAGGGAAAGATTTTGTTACACCTGCTTTTGCAGTAATGATAGTGTCAGAACCGATTTCAATGTGATCAGCAAGACCTGCTTGACCTGCGATAACTACTCTGTCGCCGATTACACAGCTTCCGGCAATACCTACTTGAGAAACTATCATACAGCCTCTTCCTACTCGGCAGTTGTGACCTATCATAACTAAATCGTCAATTTTTGTGTCATCACCGATAATAGTGTTTTCAATTGTTCCTCTGTCAATTGTTGAATTTGCACCGATTTCTACGTTGTTTCCAATAACAACAGAACCGATTGAAGGAATTTTAAATACAACGTGTTTTGTATTTTCTTCTTTAATAGCTCCTTCTTTTCTTGCTTGTTCAATGTTATCAGGATTTTCGGTTACGAAACTGAAACCGTCTGCACCAAGAGAAACGCCGTGATGTAAGATTACATCATTGCCAATTTCAACTCTGTCGCCAACGTTAACTCCGGGGTGGAAGAAACAATTTTTACCTATTTTTGCACTTCCGCCGATATATGAATTTGCTAAAATTTTTGTGTTGTCACCGATTACAGCGTCATGAGAAATAACAACGTTAGGGCCTATTTGAACATTTTCTCCTAATTTAGCGGTTTCATGAACTGTTGCAGTCGGGTGAATGCCCTGATTTACTTCAGGTGGTGTGTAGAACATATGAAGCAATTTCATCATAGCTAATCTTGGTCTTTCAACTTCGATAGTTGTAATTCCGTCTAAATTTACTCCTAATGGAACAAGAGCTGCTTTTGCTTTTGATTTTGCAAGGTTAGCAATTTCTTCTTCACCTAAAGCTAATGCAAGTGTGTTTTCATCAGATAGCAATGGTGGTGCTATTTGAGAAATCTGGAGCGTAGCCGCTCCACCCGCCATTTGGGTATTGGAATTTTCTATTGAGGCTTCCGCTTTTGTAAGCATTCCACCTACAATATGTGCGATTTCTTCTACTGTAAAAGTTCTCATTTGTCACTCCTTATTGATTATTTTTCATTTTTTCTATTGTATTTGTTGTTGATTTGCCGGCTACAAATTCGATAAATTCTACTTTGGTGCCGTTTTTCTTCATAATATCAGCTTCAGGAAGAGTATCCATATTGTAATCCGCCCCTTTTGTGTAAACGTCCGGTTTCATTTCGTCTAATAAGTTCCCTGGACTGTCTTCATCAAATAATACCACATAATCCACACATCTCAAAGCACTTAATATTTCAGCATTTTTGGAAAAGGACGTGTAGAACGTACGGATTTGTCTGAATTCAAAAGAACAATTGACACATCTGCAAAGGCTTTTGTTTTCTCTAAATACCTAACGTGTCCAACATGAAGAATGTCAAAACATCCGTTTGTTGTAACAACGGTTTTGCCATTCTTGTGCAGATTATCAATTAAAGCTTTTACTTCTTCTCTTTTAATCAACATTTTTATTACCTTTATAAATGAATGAACTATTCATTCATAATATAAAGTTTAGCAAAAACACATGTTAAAGTCTTTGTGTTTTAACAAAAAGTAATAAATATAGGTACTTAAACAACTTTGTTTAATAAACTGCCCAGTTTACTGTTTAAAACGCTGCCAAGTGTATATGTAGATGTGACGCTGGTATCGTTTTGCCTGTAATACTTTTCCATTCTTTCAGCTGCAATATCGTTTATGATGTCATCAAATCTTGTTGGAATTTTGTCTGATTTTCTTTCAATATTTTTCACAACATTTAAAACTTGATTTGCAATATTAATATTCATATTTAACACCTGACTTTTGTAGTTCCTTATAAACTGTTAAAGTCAGGTGAAAATAAAAATTGCTTTATATTTAAGTTTTGTTAATTAGTAATAGATACCGTTAACAGCATGGTCACCGCTGATTAAATGTTTAGCTTCCATTGAGCTTGCACTTGCGGGATGATATGCGGTGATGTGTTCTGATAATTTGTGAGCCTTATAAGTTATACCTAATTTATCAAATAAATCATCAACGGGTGATTTTTTCTCTGCTTTTACGAAAGAGTCTATGCAGAACAAATTAGTATCGGCAACAGCAGCTTTTAAGGCTTTTGCAGCTGTCTTTGTGCCTGGGTTGTTGTAAATATCAGGTTTTGAAAGCTTAAATATTCCGCCTCCGCCGTCTTGCAAGGCTGTAATAGTGATTTTTGATACGTTCATATATTTTCTCCTATCATATGTGATTTATATAATAAATCGAAATATAATAAAGTTTGCTATAATATTAAACAATTTGAAGAAATTTTAAACAGTTTTTATGAGAAAAAATTCAAAGTTTTTCCGCCTAAAACTCTTGAGTCTTCGGGAATAACTAAACTTTCTGCTTTAACAAAGTCAGGAACGCCGCTTTCATGTGCTTTATGCACTTTTAATTTGTTAGGTATATTTATTTTTTGTTTTTTCAGTGCTGCTTCAAGTTCAGACAATGCAAATTCAGGGGCAGGTTTTCTCAATACTACTTTAGGCAAACCGTGTGTATGTACAGTTAATTTATCAATAAACATTTATATAATTTTTCTCCGTTAGTCTAAAAAATATGGAGATGATTATTTTCATCTCCATATAGATAGTATATCTAAAATAAATCCATTTCAATAATTTTTTTACAAATTCGGACAGTATTTAAAGCTGCTCCTATTCTTATATTATCTGCTACACACCACAATGAAATACCGTTATCGAAAGCAAGATTTTTTCTTATTCTTCCGACAAAAACAGGGTCAACACCTGACGCATCGCGTGTTGTAGGGTATTCAAAATTATCAGGATTGTCTATAACTTCGACACCAAACGAGTTTTTCATTATTTCTCTTACTTCATCAGGAGTGATTTTTTCTTCAAATTCAATATCTACGGCTTCTGAGTGTCCGTTGTATACAGGAACTCGTGCTGCTGTACATGAAATAGGAGTTTTTTCATCAAGATGTAATATTTTTTTAGTTTCGTTTGCAACTTTCATTTCTTCTTTTGTATAACCGTTATCGCAGAATACATCGATTTGCGGAATTACGTTGAAAGAGATTGGTTTTTTGAAACATACGTTTTCAAATTTTTCACCTGCAAGATTAGCTTTTGTATCTTCGGTAAGTTCGTTAATTGCAGCGAGTCCGGCTCCTGATACTGCTTGATATGTTGAAACTATTAGTCTTTTGATTTTAGCTTTTTCGTGTAAAGGTTTTAAAACAAGCATTAATTGAGAAGTTGAACAGTTTGGATTTGCGATAATACCTTTGTGTTTTCTCAAATCTTCATCATTTACGTATGCTATAACAAGCGGAACATCTTTATCCATTCTGAAAGCACTGGAGTTGTCAATCAAAACGCCGCCGCGTTTAACAATTTCCGGTGCAAACTTTTGCGAAGTGGCCCCGCCTGCTGATGCCATAACAATATTTACACCGTCAAAAGATTCAGGTTTTGCTTCTTCAACTGTGTATGTTTTTCCTTTAAAATCAATTTTTTTACCTGCACTTTTTGCACTTGATAAAAATTTAATTTCATTAAATTCAACACCTAATTCATCAACGATTTTTGTAATTTCTCTGCCTACAACGCCTGTTGCTCCGAGAATTGCTATGTTTGGTTTTCTCACCCTGCTACCTCTTAATTTTTTTCTACACTATTGTATAAAATACACTTATACAAATATAGGTTAAATTGTATCATAAGAATAATATTTTATCAAAAGTTTTGTTATCTGTTAACGGGGCTTTACATTATGTTGTCTAGTCCGTATACAAAATCATTATTTTCTGCAACATGTTTTACAGCTAACAAAACTCCCTGCATATAGCATTTTCTGTCCATTGAATCGTGACGGATTGACATAATTTGCCCCGGTGCTCCAAAGATTACTTCTTGAGAAGCTATGTAACCAGGCATTCTTACAGAATGTATGTGGATATTTGAATATGAATTGCCGCCTCTTGCACCTTCAATTGTTTCTGTTTCAGGGCAGTTATTTTTTGTAAAATCATCTTTTACTTCTGCCATCATTTGTGCTGTTTTTATAGCTGTACCAGATGGAGCATCTTTCTTTTGGTTGTGGTGAAGTTCGATAATTTCTGCATTATCAAAATACTTTGCAGCCTGTTTTGCAAACATCATCATCAAAACGGCTCCTGTTGAAAAATTAGGTGCAATCAAGCATCCTGTATTTTTTTCTTCTGAAAGTTTTTTTAAAAATTCGATTTCTTCATCTTTTAAACCTGTTGTTCCGATAACAATTTTTATACCATTGTTTAAACAGTATTTTGCATTTTCAAAAATAGATTTTGGTTGTGTAAAATCTACTAGAACATCTATATCTACTACTCTGTGTGCATCTTCTATAGAATGATACATTTCAGAACTTGCTATATCAATTTTTGCAACTAATTCTGTTTCATTGCAGTCAGTTACAGCTTGTACGACTTCTTGCCCCATTTTGCCTAAAGCTCCGCATACTGCTACTTTTATCATAATTTCTCTCCTTGTTTAATTAAAAATTTGTTTCAATTTTATCATAAAAACGCAATAAATATCATTTCTTTGTTTTAATTGAATTATGCGTACAGGTATTTTACAAAAACCTTTAGTTATTCAAAAGGAAAATATGATTCCGACTCTTTTTAAGCGTTTTTTCGTAAGAGCTGCGGATACTTGTTCATTTAACAATTCGTGCGGTACGGAATTTGCTAAATCCAAGAAAGAGTGCATCGATTTTGCAAAAATTTATATAGATAATATTAATGTCAATGGGATGAGAATAAAATTTTTGGATAGATTATGTGCACTAAGACTCGGTTTATCTGTGCCATGTAAGAAATTAAAAGTCATTAAAGACGAAGCTGGCAAAGTAGTAGGCGGATTTGTTTATTCTTTTCCTGAGAAAAACAGTTTAATGATTAATAATCTGGCAATTCAAAAGAAGTCAGACGGGTTATCAAGCAAAAAAGGATTAAAGATATTCAATGGTATTAAAGCTTTAATTCAAAATAACAATAATAT
>JBKUMA010000081.1:0-6901 GCA_046955055.1 Candidatus Gastranaerophilaceae bacterium | reverse complement strand
TATCACTATTATAACATCTTTTGTCTAAATTACAACATTTGCGGGGGGGGGGCACGTATTTAAAGCTATTCCAGACATTTTAGCCTCCTTTTTCAAAATTGCTGATTAATGTCAAAAAAATTATCACTATTTGCCAGCGGTATCTAACTCCATTTTTATTATTTATTATTTTTTTATTTTTGTCAATGGCTTGCATTTGGTTTGCTCCTTTTCTATAATGTCTGTGTAATTATGTTTATTGAAAGGAGAGTTTTAACATGTGGGAAAAGGATATTAACATTAACGATATTAAAGAAATCCGCACACGTACTACAGTTTATTTTGGAGTTGGTGCGATTAAAAAGATTGATGATATTGCTAAAGTTTTAAAGACAAAAGGCATTGATAAAGTTATTGTAATGTCAGGAAGAAACGCATACAAAGCAACCGGTGCCTGGGATTATGTAGAAAAAGCATTAAAAGATAACGGAATTGGTTATGTAAATTACGATCAGGTTACTCCAAATCCAACTACAGTTCATGTAAATGATGCAGCAAAAATTGCTAAAGATTTCGGTGCAAAAGCTGTTATAGCAATTGGCGGCGGTTCTCCAACAGACGCAGGTAAATCAGTTGCTATCCTTCTTGAAAATCCTGGTAAAACTGCTGAAGACATTTATGACTTCACATTTACTCCTGAAAAAGCTGCTCCTATAGTTTCTATTAACTTGACTCACGGTACAGGAACTGAAACTAACAGATTTGCTGTTGTTACAAACTTGGAGAAGAACTTTAAACCTGCAATTGCATATGACTGTATCTATCCAATGTTTGCTATTGATGACCCTCAATTAATGACAAAACTATCACCTAAACAAACAAGATACGTTTCTATTGACGCTGTTAACCACGTTGTAGAAGCTGCAACTTCAGCTGTTGCATCACCTTATTCAATAAGCCTTGCAAAAGAAGTTATCGAACTTGTTGCAAAATATCTTCCGAAAGCTATTGAAAATCCTGAAGATTTAGAAGCAAGATATTTCCTTGCATACGCTGCAATGATGGGCGGTGTAAGTTTTGATAACGGTATGTTGCACTACACACACGCTTTAGAACATCCGCTAAGTGCAGTTAAACCTGAATTATCACACGGTCTTGGCTTAGCAATCCTATTGCCTGCCGTAATCAAAACAATGTACAAAGACAAACCTTATGTACTTGCTGATATTTTGGCTCCGCTTGTACCAGGACTAAGACCGGAAGCATCAGACGCTGATAAAGCCGCAAAAGGTGTTCAAGAATGGTTGAAATCAGTAGGCGTTCCTGAAAAACTTGAAGATGAAGGCTTTAAAGAAGAAGATGTTGCAAAACTTGTTGAACTTGTTTACACAACTCCTTCATTAGCAAGTCTTTTGGATATTGCTCCGTCAGGAAACGGCAGAGAAGTTTGTGAGGCTATTTACAAAAATTCTTTAAAACCTATGTAATTACAGGGTTGAAATTTTTGAAAAGTAGTTTATAATATAAAAGGGCAGAGGGTGCTCGAACACCCTCTTTTAAAAACCCTATTAGTGAAGTTTAAGCGCTATAATTATTAACAATATAATTATCAGCGCTTTTTCAGTTACACTGAAATTCACTTTTACCACCCCCTTTCTTCAAACTCTAACGATTTACAGTCGTTTTTAAAGAAGAGGATTAGCAGGGTTTACCCGTAATTGTATAATAAGTCATTAATTAAAATAATAAATCATTTATAAAATGGATTTATAATTAAAAAGCTATTGTGATTTTTTTGCTCTGAAAAAGTCCATTGTACCCATTACTAAGCCGAATACTGCATTAATACACATTGAAGTTTTAGCGTTATATTTATAGCCTTTCCAAATTTTGGAAATACCTTTGTCCATAAGTGTTCCAATACCAAACCAAACTGAAGCACTCAAAAGTCCGATTGCAATTGCAGGCGGTTCATTTATTCCTAATTCTTTCAAAAATTTCTTTTCAGGAATAGGTGCTTTTTTAGGTTTATCAGCTGCTAAATTAGTCTTTGGTTCGTTATTTACTGCAGTTGAATTAGCTTTGAATGATATTGAAGATACTTGCATAATTTTTCCTTTTAAAGTTTATTCTTGTTAATATTAAATACAAAAAAACGAAAAATTGTGCGGTTTGTATTATAATTTTACATATGGTTACAAAACGCAAATTGGAATTACTTGCTCCGGCAAAGGATAAAAAGACTGCTATAACTGCAATAGAAAGCGGTGCTGATGCTGTTTATATGGGTGCAGTGAATTTTGGTGCCAGAAAAGTTGCAGGAAATTCTTTAGAAGACATTAAAGAAGTCGTTGACTATGCTCATAAGTTTTATGCAAAAGTTCATGTGACAATAAATACTATTTTGAACGATGATGAATTGTTGCAGGCAAAGGAACTTATTCATAAGTTATATGAAATTGGTGTGGACGCAATTATTGTTCAAGATATGGGGATTTTGAAACTTGCTGTCAAAGGTGAATTGCCTCCTATTCCTATTCATACAAGCACACAGTGCGATACAAGAAGTTTAGATAAGGCGGAATTTTTTCAAAATTTGGGAGTATCAAGAGTTATTCTTGCGAGAGAGTTGTCGTTAGACGAGATTGAAGAAATTTGTTCTGTTGTTTCATCAAAAGAAGATAAAGAAAACGCGGTTGAGGTTGAAACGTTTATACACGGTGCTTTGTGCGTTTCATACAGCGGTCAATGCTATATGAGCCAATATATTGGCGGACGCTCTGCAAACAAAGGCGAGTGTGCACAGGCTTGCCGTAAAAAATATACACTTGTTGATGAAGACGACAATATAATTGCTAAAGACAAGCATCTTTTGAGTTTGAAGGATTTTAACGCTTCTAAGCATATTGAAAGACTTGTTAAAGCAGGTGTTAAGTCTTTTAAAATTGAGGGAAGATTAAAAGATGAAAATTATGTAAGAAATGTGGTTGCATACTACCGCAAAATTCTTGATAATTTGGGACGCAAATCCTCATCAGGACAGGTCTTTATGGATTTTGAACCGGATGTTAACAAGAGTTTTAACCGCGGTTTCACAGAATATTTTTTGAAGAAGCGTGAGAAGTGTTTTAATTTTGATACCCCGAAAGCTATGGGTGAAAAAATCGGTGTTGTAACAAAAATCGGCAGAGATTTTTTTGAAATTAAAACTAAGGTGGAATTGAATAATCAGGATGGGCTTTGTTTTATGCTTGGCGGGCATTTGGAAGGATGTCTTGTTAACAGAGTAGATAAAAATAAGGTTTATCCAAACAAAATGAGCGGAATTAAAGTTGGAACAGAAATTTTCAGAAATCAGGATGTTCAATTTGAAAAAACGCTTTCTAATTCCAAAATTAAACGTCGTATCGGGGTTGAGATTAATTTCCGAAACGGTGTTATAACTGCAATAGATGACAATAAAAATACAGCACAGATTGAAGTTGAATTCACAGAAGAGCCCAAAAATCCTGAAAAGATGAAGGAAACATTTATTAAACAAATGGAAAAAACAGGTGACAGCGATTTTTTTGCAAGAAAAGTCCGCGTGCTTTCAGATATTCCGTTTTTACCGATTTCTGTAATAAACGAACTTCGCCGCAGTTTGCTTGAAAAGCTGATGTGTGAGCGTTTACAAAATTACAAACGTGAGTCTCAAAAACCGTTGGATTATACAGTTTTTCCTCTTGATAAACTTGATTACAGGGCAAATATTCATAACCAAACAGCTAAAGAGTTTTACGAAAAATGCGGGTGCGAGGTTTGTGAAATGTCATTGGAAAGCGGCAAATCAAAGACTCATCCGTTGGAACTTATGCGTACAAAACACTGTTTGAAATACGCATTTGATATGTGTAAATCTCCGAAAAAATTATTTCTTATTGATGAAAAGGGAAAGAAATATCCGTTAAAATTTGAATGTGATAAGTGCGAAATGGTTATTTTAGAAAGTTAATGCACATATTCATAAACCTTTGCGGTTCGTCCATAAATAGGTCTTCTGCGTGTTTGCCGTTTTCAAACAGTTCGAAATATTTTTCGCATTTTGCTTTTTTGTATAATCTTTTTGTATGCCACGCATGTACTGTCGGATCATGTCTTCCTGCCGTAAAAAGTGTTGGTACTTCAATTTTGTCAACCACATCAACAGGTTTAATTTTTTCTCTTATGATACAAGATGGGCGTACTGAAAACCAGCGTTTTAACTCCATTTTTTTGAATGTAGGCACCCAGGCTTCAGGCCGCCACATCTGGTTTTCTATTTTTTCAAAACTGTAATGTGCGGACACTGCAATAATCTTATCAACATCTTTTTGTAAACCAGCGTGAATAATAACCAATCCTCCGCCGAGAGAAAACCCTATTAAATAAATTTTCTTATAATTAAGTTTTGCAAAATCCACTACGGTTTTCAAATCTTCAGTTTCTCTGGTCGTAAAAGTATAAAATCCGGAGCTATTGCCATGGCCTCTGCAATCCATAGACAGCACATCAAAATGTTTGGAAAATATTTCAGCCATATCAGAGAATAGTTTGCTGTCTTTAGTCATAAACCATCCGGGCACCATAATAATCACCTCATTGTGACCGGTCTTGTAATGATTTACTGCAATCTTTGTTTTGTCATCAGTAATTAAGAAAATTTCTTCCATAATGATTATTTTGTGTTTTCTTTAACATAATCGTTAATTAATTTTGTTCCTAGGTTTCCTGCTGTACGATTTTGTTGTTTAGCCAATTCTTTGAATTTTTCATAGATTTCAGGTTCAACAAGCAAAACAAATCTTTTTTTATCACTACTCATTTTAATTTCCTTTAATAACTTTTTATTTAAAATTTTTGAATAATTCAGATAAACTTATTTTGTGTGCTCTTTCACGTATTCTTCAATCATTTTTGCTGCTAAATTACTTGCAGAACGTTTTTCTTTTTCCGCTATAGTTTTAAAATTTTCGAATGTTTCTTTTTCAATAATAACAACAAATCTGTGTTTATCTTTTTTTATAACCATTTGGTAACCTCTTATTTAAAATTTTTAAACAATTCAGATAAACTTATATTCAAAGCGTTAGAAATTTTAATTAAAGTTGTAAACTTGAAGTCAACTAATCCATTTTCAATACGACTTAACGTTGCAGAGGTCAAATCATCTGAATTTAAAGCAAATTTATTAAGAGAAATTTTTTTTTGCTCTCTTAGTTCTTTTAAAAGCTTACCAAAATTTGTTAATATTTCTTTATCGTTTTGTTGCATGAATGTAATTTTACAATATAATAAAAAATAAATCATTACACATATGTAACAGGAGAAAATTATGATAAACAAAAAATTAAGTGATGTTATGTTTGAATTGGGCGTGGTTAA
Source organism: Candidatus Gastranaerophilaceae bacterium (assembly GCA_046955055.1). Taxonomy (GTDB): domain Bacteria; phylum Cyanobacteriota; class Vampirovibrionia; order Gastranaerophilales; family Gastranaerophilaceae; genus JBKUMA01. Next base: position 1,519 of record JBKUMA010000081.1, on the reverse strand, counting down.
TGCTTTTTTGGATATACTGACTGATTATTGCGAATTCAATATGAATTCAGAGGAAATGGGGCACGTTTATCATCTGTTGAGGTGTATTTGTGCAAAATCCAAAAAAATTTACAACAGACTCGACCGAATTGACATGCAAATCTTTGACTTTGAAATAAATAACCTTAAATAAAAGCTGTAGAATTCATTCAAAAGTATGACAAAAGTTAGTGCAATTTAAGATATAGTAATAATACATAATAGTACTTGGGTAAAAAGTAAGAAGGTATAACAAGAATTGTTAAACGGGATATTTCAAAGACCATATGTAGTTAAAGACGGTAGAGGTTCTGTTAAAAAGAAACAGGATGACGAACAAACATCATCCGCCAGCCGTGAACAGCAGGCTGACCAGAATTCCAAAAGCAAGGGCTTACAGTATGCCGAACAAAACAAACAAACAGTTTCTCCCGCTTATCAGAGAGTTCAACAGCCAGGAAGCGAACAGGTTGATTGGCGTCAAATGCGTTCGCAAATCCAAAATCAGGCACAAACACAAAAGTCTAACTATAATACACAGCTGCAATCCGCTCAAACTGCACAAACTGCTGCCGTAAATAATTCTGCTGCTTTGCAAAAAAGTTCTTCAATTAACATTGCTCAGATTATAAAAGATTTTAAAAATACAGCCGTTGCTATCGGTACTCCTGACGATTTGAAAGAGGAAGTAAACGGTTATGTAACACTTATTGAGGCTCAGGTTAAGAAAGATAATCCGAATGTTAAGCTTATAAAATCTAATTTGAAAAATGCGTCTTCACTTTTGGACGGATTTATTTCGCAAACTCTTAACAAGGATTCTAAAGTTGTTGAAAATTGGGTAGACGCACTATTTTTACAGCAAATTGACTTCAAATATAACGAAGGTGATATTAACCCTCAATTCTTGGTGAAATTCCCTGAGGGGTCAACCGAAAAAACTGAAAAAGCCGAAAACAAAACTGCTGTTAACGATACAGTTCCAGAACCTGTTGAACAAGAGATTAAAACGGAAGCAAAGGTTCAATCTCTTATCCCGCAAGATAAAGAGTTGAAATCATTGTTCATTCAGTCAAAAAAATTAGCGTATGCAAATGAACCTGAAAAAGCTATTGAAACTTTCCAAAAGGCTCTTGCACGTGCTGATGAAGTAAATGATAATGAAACAAAGTCAAAGATTTTCTATGAAGTCGGCAGAATTTATGATGACCATGATTATTTTGCCCAAGCATTAAAAAGCTATAACAAGTCTTTGGAAAACACGTCTGACAATAACGTAAAAACAAAGGCTCATTATTCAATGGCACAGATTTATGATGATGTAAATCAGATTACACCTGCACTTGACCATTATTTTAATTCTGTATCATTTGCAGGCGAAGCAGAAAATCTTGTGGCTCAATCAACTTCTTTAACCAAGATGGCAAATATTTATACAGATATGTATGAACAGGAAGCAATGGATTATTATTACGTAGCGGACGGCCTTGCAGATCAGACT
>JBKUMA010000080.1:0-6977 GCA_046955055.1 Candidatus Gastranaerophilaceae bacterium | reverse complement strand
CTTTAACATCATCTTCAACACCAGCTAATTTACCAAGTTCAGCTTCAACTGAAACTCCTCTTTCGTGAGCATAATCAACAACTTGTTTAGTTAATTTGATGTTTTCTTCAAGCGGGAATCTAGAACCGTCAATCATAACTGATGAAAAACCGCCATCGATACAAGCTTTACAAATTTCGAAATCAGCACCGTGATCTAAGTGTAATGCGATAGGTACTGTAGTAGTAGCTAAAGCAGCTTCAACTAATTTGATTAAGTAAGTTTGGTTAGCATATTTTCTAGCACCTGCAGATACTTGAAGAATGATAGGTGATTGTGTTTCTTCAGCAGCTTCTGCGATACCTTGAAGAATTTCCATGTTGTTAACATTGTAAGCACCGATAGCATAACCGCCAGCTAATGCTTTTTTGAACATTTCTCCTGTTCCAACTAATTTTCTTTCACTCATTTGAGTTCTCCTTCTTTTTGTAAAATAATTACACACATTTAAAATACAACAAACAAATATTTTATTCAAGATAATTTAGCATGGGAAGTAATGTGTCAAATTTACACTTGTATTAAGAAATATTAATATCGTATATACTATTTTACAAACCTTGTTAATACTGGTATAATCAGCATCAAAGGGAATTAATGAGAAAGATGGCTAACAAAAAAAAATTTGTGCTTGCCTTTAATGAATAACAAAAAAATTGTGGGTAATGAAACTAAATAAAAAATAGCAGGAGAAACTAAAAATGACAATAAGTCCGGTTTCAGCAGTATCTTTTAGAAGTTATAATAATATAAATTTCGAAGGTAGAAAGAATAAAAATTCTTTTAGTGAAAATCATTCAGGAAATTCTAGCACAGGCAGATTGGTTTTGCCTCTCGCAGCAGCTATTTCTTTAATGCCTTTAAACATAACAAAGGCAAGAAGTCTAGAGGATTTAAATGCCGAACATACCAGAACTGAGCTTTCTGAAAATATAAAATCTGATTTTGTAGAAGAAATTAAAGACGACGGAGTTTCCATTGAGTCGAAAAAAATAAATACTAAGCAATATGGACAAATAACTGTTACATTAAAAAGTACAGATGGGGACAATAGTAATTTTGAACTAGTTGAAGCAAAATTCCCTGTTTATAATGTAAATACCAAAACAGTAGTACCTAAAACTTTGAAAGTCATTGGAGCTCAAGAATATGGACCATATCGTCTTCAATCACAAGATGACACTGAGGAAATGAGAAATGATTTAATATTTAAGACTGTTTTAATGAAGGATGAATCTCAAAATGATTATTTCTGTAATAATAAAGAATATATTGACTATATCGAAGAATTACGGGTAGATCCAAGAAATAATAATAAAGCAATCCAAAAAACTGTAGTTCCACGTTATAAACTTCGTACTGATTACGAAGGGGCTTTTCAATTCGGCGGTTATGGAGGTTCAAGTCTTAAGGAGCTTAAGCCTGTTACAACTGATGGAATGAAAAAAGTTGCGGAATTGGAATTTGAGTCTGAAAATGTAAAATATGTATTCCGCTGTTATTCAACTGACGGAAATGATGATAATGCTGAAAAAGTAACACTTGAAAGAATTTCCGATGTCAAAAATCCAGGATTTAAAGAAGCATTTGTACATAAGGTCATTGTTCCTACACATGTTATATATCCTGATTCAGATAATCCTACTACTTTAGCTACAGGGATAGTCGTACTCAAAGGCGATGGTAACCGCCAATATATGATTAACAATGATAAATTAGCAAATATATTATATAGTACTCGTAATGACAATGATATAAAAGAAGCGTACAGTATAGAAAGACCTACTTTTAATTATATCGTAAAAGGCGGTTCCTTCCGTAACTACAGATAGTCTGTTGCTAATTTGTAAATAATTGTAAACATATGGAAACATGGTGAAATTGCTTCTTAAATCATGTTTTTACATGTTTATAATCCTAAATTGAGAGAGTATCATGTTCAAAATAACTGGAATTAATAGCTCACAAGAAAATTTAACGATAAATAAATTAGAAGTATCTGCATCCAAGACTACTAATGTTCCCATTGGTCAAAAGGATGTAAAACAAGAAGAGCTTCTCCTCAAATTAGGCGTTACTTATGAGCAATACGTCCGTTTGTGTACTGAAAATCCAAATTTCCCAAATCTTCCAATAGAAGCTCAACAAAAACTTGCAACCGATTTGTTAGCTAAAACTGTTAGTGAACCTGATGTTAGCAATATTAATGAAAATAAACAAGAAAACGAAGTTAAGGATTTAAATAAACATCTTAATAATGAGATTGATAATTCTGTTTCAAACGAAGCAGAACCCGAACTTTTCTATAATCATAAAGCTTTTTCAGAATTAAGCGTTACTGATAAGTTTAATACTTATGCGAGTGAACTGGCTAAAAATACCTATCTTTATGGAGATAAAAATGCTCAAAAATCTTTAAAAGAATGGAATGCTTTAGATGATGAAGAAAAAAATAAACTTATAGAATTGGCAAAGAAAGACTTTGCGGGTTCATACAGCAAGGAAAATCTATATACAGACGAAGCTATTAATTTCTTTATTGAAGAAAAAATGACAACGCTTCAAACTGCAAACTATATGAATGAGTCAATATCTGCGTTTAATGATAAGCCAGATCAAGTAAAGTTGGAAGATGTTAACACCTATCTTGTAGATTTGTCTAATGAAAAAGATGGGGCCTATTGTTCAAAAAATCAAGCAAATTATGTTGACGATCAAAAGTTAATTTCTGAAATAATAGTTAAAGCTTGTAAAGAAAAAGGTGATCATCAATATGACCATCAAGGCGTATCTTTCGTTTTAAGTGCCGGTGAAATTTCATCAAAGTTAAAAGAGCTTAAAACTTCAAGTCTTGAACTTAAACAAACATATTTTCAAAATAAAAAAGACAAGGGAATAATATTAACTTCCGAAGAAGAAGCCGAACTTAGCTTTTTAAACGACCTTAGTAAAACTGATGCCGGTAAAATGGCTATTGCAAGGGCTCGTGGAGAAAAAATTGAGAGAGAAAACGTTGATTTTGGAAGAATCAAAGATTTAGAATCTTCTGAATATGGTGATATGTGGAAGTCTGCAAAAAACAAAGATGATAAGGCTATGGTTTTAAATGCCTATATGACAAAGAAATTTGGAAATCTTTCTCCTGAAGATAAGGCAAAAGCAATTGAAGAATTAAACGGTGAATTGTTAAATGACTCAGATAATATAGAGTTAGCTGTTGTATTGCAATCTATTGCTATTAAAACAGCAGATAAGAAAACTCAAATAGCAATTGCAAGTAGTACAAATAGTGACAGCCAAGATCTGAATGCGTTAAATGCGGGTGAATTTAAGGACAACCCTGAAGCAACTCAAGTTTTGGCTGAAACACAAAGAAATATTGAAAAAGAAAATCCTGAAAGAGCTGCAAACCTTGCAGAAATTTCAATGGACAAAATGAATACCGAACAATTAGTTGTTACACGTGATACTTACACAAAGTTTAAATCAGAGTCAGTACAAAATAAATATGTTGATAAAGGATATGAAGCTGAAAATCCTGATGATCAAAAACTTATGTTGACAAGTGTTAATAACAACTGTAGTCTAGATGTTCGTAAAAAGGCAGGTTCAAGGCTGCATGAAGCTCATAAAGAGAACCAAGTCCCTTTAACTAAAATATTTATTAAAGATAAAGAAGTTGCTGCTGCGATGAACGAAAGCGGTACATTAAGCAAATCTGATAAGGATAATCAAAAAGAATTATTCACTATTTATAAGACACGTTTTGAACAAAGTGATTTTACAAAGGCAGAGGCTGTTAAGCAGTTAAATACTTTATCAGACCAAATTCCTAATTGTGACAAGAGTAACCAGCTTGATATGCATAATGAGATTATGAAATCAAAATACTCAGAAGTTCAAGAACATGCTGCTAACAATATAAATAAATTAGATCCGACAGTTCAAGGTGCAGCTGTAGAATCAGTTGTTCGCTCCGGTAATGAAAAAGCTGTTTCTCTTGCTATGAATAGTCTTACGAAGGCAGCTCCCGAAGTTCAAAGACAACAAGTTATTAATCTTGCTGTTATGAACAGTGTTGACAATAACAAAAATAGCGAGTCAGAAGAAAGATTTAAGCTTCTTAATTCCACAAACTTAACTCCAGAACAGTTTGCAAAACTTTCTCCTGCTGAAAAAAGAGAATATTACAAAAAAATATTTGATAAAGCATCTCCGGGTGAAAAAATCGAAATGCTTTCCAAATTACCTGGTAATCAACAAAAAACAGTTTATACAATTATATGCAGATTTTTCCCTGAAATTCTTTCTTCAATGGTTGAAAGCGGTCAAGGTGAAAAAATGCTTCAATCAGGTTTGCCATTAGATGCAAGCAACAAGATTTTAGCGGCAATGAAACGTTCTACTAACATTGAAGTTATAACACAGCTAAAAGAAATTAAACAAGACTCTGCTTACAAATCTTTCTTTAAAGACGAAGTAAAAGAAGAACGCAGCAAATCTCAAGGTCTTGAGTTTGTTACAAATACATTGTCAAATGATTCAAAAATCAAAAAGTTAAAAAGTAATATGGATCTTCGCGTTTAGGTACAAATTTTGTAGTGGTAAAAACTTGAGAGCCTTTTATTAAGGCTCTCTTGATTTTTAAGGCTGTTTGTATTTTAATATTCTTACAGTGATTTAAAAAATCGCGAGTCCAATGAAAGAAGACAATTTTAATTGCCTAAAAAAATTACATTAGCGAAATATGCAGGGTTTTGTTACGGAGTCAAACGTGCCGTTGAAACTGCAAAAAAATTAAAAGCAGAGAATAGTGATAAGAATGTTTTTGTATTAGGGGAACTTATCCATAATACTCATGTTATTAATGAGTTGGAAAAGCTTGGAATTAAAACTCTTACGGAAATTCCTGAGCATGGCGAAGGAATCTGCGTTATAAGAAGTCATGGCGAAAGCCCTGAAGTTTTTGAAAGAATTAAACAAGCAGGATTTACTCCTGTGGATTTGACATGCCCTGATGTGAAAAAAGTTCAGCAAAAAGCCATTGAACTTGCAAAAGAAGACTATTTTGTAGTTATTGTCGGCAAAGAAGAACACCCTGAAGTTATTGCTATTAAGGCAAATGCACAAATGTATAGTAATAAAGTTGTGGTAGCTGCATCTCCTGAACAATTAGAAAGTTATAGAGATGAAATAAAATCGCACAGAAAAGTTGGAGTTGTTGTTCAAACGACTCAAAGAATTACAACGCTAAACTCAATTGTAGAATATTTGACAGCTATTTCTAAAGAATTACATATAGCAAATACTATTTGTGCAAGTACCTCAATGCGTCAGTCAGAAGCTAAAGAACTGGCACAAGACAGCGATTTGGTTATTGTGGTCGGTTCTAAAAAAAGTGCAAACACAACGCATTTGGCTGAAATTCTAAAAGATATAACTAAGACAATTCATATCGAAAATGATGAAGAATTAGATAAATATTCACAACTTATTAATCAATCTGAAAAAATTTCAATCACAGCAGGAGCTTCTACTCCTCAAGATATTATTGATAATGTATTAAACAAACTTAGAAAGGAAATATAAAAAAATGACAACAACATTAGAAAAACCATCATTAGATGAATTCGAAAGATTATTAGAAGAATCTTTCTCAAAATCAAATTCAGTAGCTGATATCGTTGAAGGTACTGTTATCAGAAAAGAAAACGAAGGCTTTTTAGTAAGCGTAAAAGGTGCTAAAACTGAAGCTTTCTTACCTAACAAAGAAATCTCAACATCAGAAGGTTCTGAAAATATAGAAATCGGCGACGTAAAAGAATTTTACGTTTTGAAAGAAGAAAATGACGAAGACGGCATGCTTCTTTCTCTAAAAAGACTTGCATTTGCTCAAGCTTGGGCTCAACTTAACGATGCAAAAGTTCAAGGCGATACTATTCTTGCAAAAGTTGTTTCTATTGTTAAAGGCGGCGTTTTAGTTGATGTTGCAGACTTGAAAGGTTTTATTCCTTCATCTCAACTTAGAACAGGAACACCTTTTGACGGTTTAATCGACACAAAAGTTGAAGTTAAAGTTCTAGAAGCTGACCCTAAGAAAAATAAACTTATTCTTTCTCAAAGATTGGCTGTTGCAGAACAACGCGACCAGGTTGTAGACAATATTATAGCTAACCTTGAAGAAGGAATGGTTGTAAAAGGTGAAGTTGTAAGAATTGCTGATTTCGGTGCTTTTGTTGATATCAATGGTATTGACGGACTTCTTCCTATTTCTGAAATTTCTTGGTCAAGAATTAAACACCCATCTGACATTATTTCTTTGGGTGAAACTCTTGAAGTTAAAATCATCAAAATTGATACAGAATTAAAAAGAATTTCATTGTCATTAAAAAGAATGGGCGAAGATCCATGGCAACAAATTGAAGGACAATTTTCAGAAGGACAAATTATCACAGGAACAGTTAATAAAGTAACCGGTTTTGGTGCATTTATCAACATTTTCCCTGGAGTTGAAGCATTGCTTCCTGTATCAGAAATGTCTGAAGAAAATATAAATCCTTTTAATACATTCAAAGTTGGTGACAGCATTGAAGTTCTTATCAAAAAATTCACACCTCAAGAACACAGAATTGCATTAAGCATTAAAGACATCAATAAAGATGGTGAATAAATATAACATAAAAACCGAACTTTTTAAGTTCGGTTTTTATCTATTAATTCAAGATTGCAGTTTATAATTTCTGCAATTAATTTCATTTCTTTATATGTTATTGTTTCGTTTCTGAGTTTATTAGAAAGATTTGCTAAAGAATACGGCTTATTTAATCTTTTTTCAAGTTCTTCCGCTATGTATTTTAAACTTAAACCTTTATTATAAAGTTTTTCTTTTACTTCTGTTATTATTCTCATAGAACTATGATGTCATATACATTAAATAT
>JBKUMA010000079.1:0-6995 GCA_046955055.1 Candidatus Gastranaerophilaceae bacterium | reverse complement strand
TAATCGGTGTTGTAGCCGCGTTAACTATGCCTTCAGTTATTACAAAAATTGAAAAGCAAAAAAACATAAATGTGTTAAAAAAAGCAAGTTCAGAAATTATGAATTATGTTTCGGATTTTAAGCAAAGTGAAAACTGTACTGATATTTCATTATGCTGGTCAGAGGAAAATATATTTAATTCTCAGTTTGCTCAATATTTACTTGATAAAAAGAAATTTAAAGAATATGTGCCCTTTGGCAGAGCTACTAATGCAAGTTTAATTTATAGTGCATTTAAGGGCAAAACAGTTGCCGGATCATGTGCATATATATATAATGGGCTTGGATACAGCGATGGTAAAATTGAACCTACAGCATATTGTGTCCCTTTAGTTTCTCCTTCAGGAAGTTATATGGTTGTTATGTCGAATAATCATTGGGGATATACTATGGAAGGTAAACATTTTGTGTCAATGATATATGTTTTGACAAATAATAAGAGGTTTGGAAATAAGGATGCAAGATTTCCTGGTGATTTAGAACAACATCCAAATGACTTTCCAAGTGCAGGAGTGGACTTGTTCAGATTTTATATAATGGAAGACGGCAGAATGGTTCCTGAAGGCTCAGAATTGTGTAAAGGCAATAAGTATTATTGTAAGTATTGGGAAGAAGGCGGTACTTGTAATCCTGAAGATAGTGCTTCTACAGGTATAGGATGTTTTTCTCGTATTATTGAAGATGGTTGGCAGATAAAGTATTATTAAAATTATCTCCAACATATTTCTTTAGTTACAAATAAAAAAAAACGAGATACATATTGTACCTCGTTTCCTTATCTTTCATACTTCCATTCGGAATGTCTTATAATGTTAAAATAAATCCGCCTTTATCTGCATTTTGCAGTTTATCGCCGTCAATTTTAGCACGTAAGTTTTTAATATATTTATATACATAATCTCTTGGCAAGTCTAACAATGCAGCAAGATCTTTTGCATATACTATTTGCCCTTTGTTCTGTGCAAAGTGGTCAAACACTCTTTGTTCTCTGTCTGTAAGAGCTTTTTTAAATACAACTCTTACTTCTTCTCTAAGTGTATCTTTTTGAACGTCTGTTTTTGCTTTAGGAGAAACAGCTTTTTCTGTTTTAGCTGAAGCTTTTGCAGGCTTTGCTTTAGAAGTTGAAGTTGATTTTGATTTTGATTTTACAGCAGGTTTAACAGCTTTCTTTTCAACTTTTTGAGGTTTAACTTGTGGTTCAGTTGTAATAGATTCATCTACAACAATTTTATTAATTGAAAAAGGTGTAGGAGCAATTTCTCTTTCTCTTTCATAAGCTCTTTCAGCGATAGAGCTTAATCTTTCAGCACGAGTCTGCATCCAATCTTGACTTGTTGAAACAACAGGTTTACCTTTTAACACAATATCGACTAAATCGTTTGTAGGTTTAGCCTCTTCTATTTTCTTCCCTAATCTAGCAGCATATTCCTCTAAAGTAATCTTTTCTAATGAGCTTCTCCATTGTTTAATTTCCTCTTTGCTCAAGTATTCAGACATTCACTAATCTCCTTCAAAACTGTATTTGTCTCATCTACATTCTTTAATTTAGCATAAACCATGCTTAAAAGTTCAAAATGTTTCACAACGTAAATTTTTATGTTTAATATTTAACAATTGGTTAACACTTGATATTTACGTGCTTTAGGGCTTTTTGATATCCCTAATATATAATCTAATACAGCACACCTGAATCCAAAATCTTTTGAACTTCTGATTTCATAATTTTATGGATTTCTTCAACTGATTTTGTACCGTCAATGCTTTTAAATCCATATTCGTCTTTCATTTGGTCATATTGTTCCAGACATTTTTTCTGATAAATTTCAAAGCTCTTATAGAAATCTGTTGAAAATCCTACGTCACGTCCGCTTTCGTAAAAGTCCAAACCGGTTGTGCCGATAATTCTTTTCAAAAGAACATCTACAGGCATATCAAGATAGAATACTAAATCAGGTTCCGGTGCACATTCATAGAGGTTTTTTACCCATTCAATATCTTGTCCTCTGACAACGTCACGTGCTAAAGCAGTATAGTAATATCTATCTAAAAGTACAATAAATCCCGCTTTCAATGCCGGTATAATTTGGTTTTCCAATCTGTCAACAAAATCAGCAGCATACAAAAGGCTGTACGTTGTTGCATTTAGTAAATTTCTATCTTTAGCGTCATCAATAACATTTGCAATAAGACGTGATGTTTTCCATTCAGAAACCATAACACCATATGATTGTGCCTGAATTGAACGTTTTAAAAGTTCTAATTGAGTAGATTTACCAGAACCGTCAGTCCCTTCTATAACGATTAAAAGACCTTCATATTTGTGTTTTTTCTTGAATTTTTCCATTATATTTCCACTCCTTTAGCATTTAAAACTTCTTTTAAAGCTCTTCTGATTTCAACTTGTTTTGTGTGAATTGAATCAAGAGCGTTAAGTTTTACCAGACCAAATTCATCGACCATTTTTTGGTATTCTTTTATTACTCTGCCTTGGAAAATCATATAACTTTCGTAAGGATCGTTGCTTAATTTTAAATCCATACCTGCTTCATAAAATTTCGGAGCACGGTTAGAACAAATTCTTTCCATTGAAGTTTTAGGGTCAATGTCAAAATATATTGCTAAATCAGGTTTGTAAGCAAATCCATACACATTTCTAACCCAATTTGGATCAACGCCTCTGGCAACATCTCTTGCAAAAGCTGTGTAGGCATATCTGTCAGCCAATACAATAAATCCCGCTTTCAATGCCGGTCCGATAACCTGTTTTAATCTGTCAGCAAAGTCTACAGCGTGTAAAAGAGAAAAAGTTCTTGGTGAAAGCAAGTTTTTTTTCTTGGCAAGTTTCGTTGTCTGACTGATTAATTCAGAAGAATTCCATTCCGTAAAAATTACATCTTGACCTGAAGATTTTAGCCAATCTCTTAAAAGTGTAATTTGTGTGGATTTACCTGAACCGTCTATACCTTCTACACATACCAGAGTACCGGGTAAGTTGTGTTGTTCTGTTAATCTTGACAAGATTTAAACTCCTTTACTTTCTAATAATTGTACATTTATTTTACCGAATTTTGCTGATAAATTGTCTATTAAATGGATAAAATATAATTCTGGTTCCAAATCGCGTTCCTCTAAGTCTATAATTGCTCCCCAATCGCTTCTTCCGTGGTGTGCAGCAATCATTCTGGCAATTTCTTTGAAACCGTTTGTCATACAAATTGAAAAACCATATTGAGAGTGTGTTATCCATTCTTTTCTGAAGTTTTCGTCGTAATCTATTAAGCCTGTTTCCAAATCAATTGTATATTCAAAAATTTTACCGATATCATGAAGCATACATGCAGCTAAGATGTTATCTCTGTTAAATTGGTAGTCAGATAAATCCATATTTATTTCTGCAAATTTTAGACATTCTAAAGTGTGAACTATCAATCCCCCAATATAGTTGTGGTGCATAACTTTTGCAGCAGGCATAATTTTGATTTTGTCTTTGTGTTCCATAAAGAATTTTGTCAAAAAAGAGTTTAATTTTTCATCTTTAATTTTATCGATATATGATGTAAGCTCTGAATATACTTTTTCTCTTTCTTGTTCTGTTAAACCTGTTTTTGCCTCTTTCACAAGCTCCAATGCAGAAACAAGGCAGTTATTGTATTTTTCATTAAAAGAAGCAGAAACAATTCTGACAATATTTCCGCATCTGAAAATTTTACTGTCAAAACGATTTAAAGTTTCTTCCCATAAAATACAGTTAAGCAAAGAATTGTCATTAGGGTTTTTTAATTGTAGTTTACCCATTTTAGTTCCTGCTTTTGTATCTCCAACTGAAAATACTACCACTTCATAATCTATATCATTGCTATACATATTTTTAATTCCTATTTCTATCTATAATCTTGTTATCATTTCCCCAAACAAAAGAAGAACGGATTTCTTCACCTACTTTTTCTATTAAGTGGTCAGCGTTTTCTTTTCTCAGTTCATTAAATTTTTTGCATCCTGTATCCATTTCGTTTAGAAATTCATTAGCGAATTCACCGCTTTGAATATCTTTTAATAAAGCCTTCATTGCATTTCTTGATTCTTGTCCGATAACTTTAGGACCTCTTGTCATATCACCATATTCAGCTGTGTTAGATATAGAGTATCTCATATCAGCAAGACCGCCTTGATTTATTAAATCAACAAGAAGTTTCATTTCGTGTAATACTTCAAAGTATGCCATATATGGAGAGTAACCGGCTTCTACAAGAGTTTCAAATCCTGCTTTTATAAGAGCAGAAACACCTCCGCATATAACAGCTTGTTCGCCGAAAAGATCGGTTTCTGTTTCTTCTTTGAAAGTTGTTTCAATAATACCTGCACGACCTGCACCTATTGCAGAAGCATAAGATAAAGCTACTTCTTTAGAATTCCCAGTCGGATCTTGGTAAACAGCGATTAATGAAGGAACGCCTTTTCCCAATTCATATTCGCTTCTCACTGTATGTCCGGGACCTTTTGGGGCAACCATAATTACGTTAACATCTTCCGGTGCATTAATCTTTTTGTAATGAATATTAAATCCGTGAGAAAACATCAAGTATTGACCTTTTCTCATAAATGGTTTTATTTGTTCAGCGTAAACTTTTGCCTGAATTTCATCAGGGATTAAGATTTGAACAATGTCAGCCCATTTAACGGCATCTTCGATGCTCATTACGTTAAATCCGTATTTTTTAGCTTTTTCGGCTGATTTTCCGTCTGGTCTAAGACCTAAAACGACTTCGCATCCTGAATCTTTAAGGTTAAGAGATTGTCCGTAACCTTGTGACCCAAATCCTATAACCGCTATTTTTTTAGATTTAATCAAATTTTTGTCAATATCGTTATCAAGATATATTTTTAAATTACTCATATCCGCCTCATATAAAATACTCCGTATTCAAATTTTAACACAAAGAAGAAATAAAATCTTGAAAAAAGGTTAAAAATACTTTATAATATAAAAGTTAATTTATATAAGGAGCAATGGATATGAAAAAATTATTAGTAAACACCCGCAATGTTGGGGGGGGGGCGAAAATTTAAAGCTCCAAAATCATTCTGAGGACCTTGGTCCGATTGAATCCAGCTTATGTTTAAATCCAAAAACTGGATTGCCACGTCGCTCTTGTAACAAATTTCGTAGCCTTAATGCAATGCCTGAGTGGAAAGTGACTTCGTCACCTCGCAATGACTTACCTGCATTCACTCTTGCTGAGGGGGGGGGGCTACGCACGTAGCCATGTTAGACAAATGTCGTAAAAACGCATTCACTTTGGCGGAAGTATTAATCACCCTGGGTATAATCGGTGTAGTAGCCGCAATGACTCTGCCTTCTTTAATTCAAAATAAGACTGAAAAAGATACAGTTGTAAGGCTAAAGAAAAGTTATTCTGTAATTGAAAATGCATTCCGTTTGGCGGTTAATGAACATGGAGAAATTCAAAATTGGGGATGGGCTATGTCTACAGATAGTAATGCGAGTACAGTTTCTGCTGATATTTTATCTAAAATTATACCTTATTTAAAAGTTTCTAAAAAATGTCTAAATCAGGAGGGGTGTTTTATCAAAAACAATTATTATAAATTTCTATCAGGTGAAAATCATATGCAGTACAGTCCTAATGAATATGGGAAATCAGCCACTATACTTGCAGATGGTACTATCCTTATACTGAGAACTTACTCTCCCGATAGATACGCATTAGGATATATTTATGTTGATGTTAATGGGAATAAATCTCCAAATACTTATGGAAAAGATATGTTTCAATTTATAATTACAAAAAATGGTTTGGAGCCTACAGGGAATGTTAATGGATATATTCATACATTGAATCATTGTAGTTTAAAGGGTTCTGATTCTTCAAATTCAGGAGGATGTACAGCTTGGGTTTTGTATAAAGAAAATATGGATTATTTGCACAAACAAGTCTGTTGGGATGGTTATCAAAACGGTGTAAACTGTTCTGTTTTTAATTAATGGTTAATCCGTTTTCTCCAAAAAGAAAGATTTGAAGCGGACTGCTTTCTTCGCATTTTATTGGCTTGTAAAAATCTTTTGTCAGTACACATTGGGTTTGAATACAGGCAAAATTATGTTTATGCAGATATTCTTCTAAATTATCAGCAGTTTTTGTATATTGGCGTTGTCTTAAAAAGGCATAAAAGATGGTTTTTCGGCGAGAAATTTCACCTAATGCGAAGTTTAAAATTTCTGTATAATCTAAGCCGTATGCATCATTAACAGCAATATCAATAATAAAATTCAAATTGTCACTTGTAGTAATTGACAAATATGCTATTAATCTATGTTTGGCAGGCTCTTCAAGCACATATCTGTTTTTGTAAAAATTGGTAAAGCCTTCAAAGAAAGGTTCTTTATATTCTTCTTTCAGCCTTTCTAAAGACGGTCTGAATATGCTTTTTAATTCAGCATTATAGAGTCTTGAAACTGATTTTGCATCAGAATTCTGGCAATATCTAAAGTTAGCTTTTGTTTTTGTTTCCGGCTGAAAGCCTTCAATTTTCCATAAGTTTTCATAACTGCACTGACGGAAACCGCATCCACTCATAAACAAATTTAAAAGTTCATCGTGAGATTGGTCGACGGTTACATGGAATGAAGTTGCACCTTTCGCACCAAATCTTGCAATAACGAATTCTACAAGCTGTTTACCTACTTCATAATAGTTTTGTTTAAAAATTAGTCGTGTCACATTTATTTTATATGGATTTCCGCGTGTTGGGGTTACGGTGATTAATCCATGAATTTCATTATCTTCCAAAAAGATAAATGTTTCCGGCAAAAACTTGTATTTTAAAGGTACTAAAGAATGTAAAACCGAAAATGCATGAGAAGTTAACGTCTTAATGAAAATGTCGCTGTAATCACTTTCAAGATAAGATACCATCTTCTTAATTCTGGGTGCATC
>JBKUMA010000078.1:0-7017 GCA_046955055.1 Candidatus Gastranaerophilaceae bacterium | reverse complement strand
TTTCAGTTTCCACCATTTTTCCTACTTTCTAATTGCAATATAACCATTTTTAGTTTATGCTGATTATATCACAAAAATTTTATTTTGGGAATAGGGGATATGGAAAATATACTGGATAATCTTAATAAAGAACAATGCGAGGCTGTAAAAACTATTCAAGGCCCTTTACTTATACTTGCCGGTGCAGGAAGCGGAAAGACCAAATTACTTACCTCAAGAATTGCTTACCTTATACAAAATGGCGTTAGACCGCGTGATATTTTGGCTGTTACATTTACTAACAAAGCCGCTAAAGAAATGAAAGAGCGTTTAGGTAAAATACTTGGCGAAAATGTTGTGAAATATATGTGGGTTGGTACATTCCACGGTATTTGCGGAAGAATGCTCAGAGAAAATATTGAAACTTACAGTTTCCAATCAGGTAAAAAACTTGATAAAAACTTTTCGATTTATGATGAAACTGACTCTGTCGCAGTGATTAAACAGGCGATTAAGAAACTTAATCTTGATGATAAAGTTTATCAGCCGAAATTGGTTAAATCAATAATTTCAAATGCTAAGAACAAAATGCAGGATGCATATACTTTCGCGACATTTGCAAGAGATTTTAAATCTCAAAAAATTGCGTCAATTTTTGAAGAATACGAAAATTCTTTAAATAATAATAACGCTATTGATTTTGATGATATGCTTCTTTTGACTGTTAAAATGCTTGAACAAAGTCAGGAAGTAAGAGATTTGTATTACAACAGGTTTAAACATGTTCTGGTTGATGAGTTTCAAGATACAAACATGGCACAGTATAAGCTTGTTAACATGCTTTATACAGGACTTTATGAAGAAATTCCTGATGAACGTTCACTGTGCGTTGTAGGTGATGTTGACCAATCAATTTACAGCTGGCGTGGTGCAGATTATACAATTATTTTGAACTTCCAAAAAGATTTCAAAAAGACTAAACTTATTAAACTTGAACAAAACTACCGTTCTACAGCAAATATTTTGAATGTGGCTAACGCTATTATTGAAAACAATACTGAACGTGTGGACAAAGTTTTGTATTCAAATAAAGGCGAAGGAGAGCTTATCGATTACTTTGAGGCTCAAGATGAATCTGATGAAGCAAACTTTATCGCAAGCAGGATTAAACAGGATTCAGGCGGAGATTATAATCGTTACGCGATTCTTTACCGTACAAATTCTCAATCCCGTGCGTTGGAAGAAGCGTGTATGGCAGCAGGTATTCCTTATAGAATTTATGGCGGTTTGAAGTTCTATGACCGAAAAGAAATTAAGGATATAATTGCATATTTGAGGTTAATTTATAACACTGATGATTCGCAAAGTTTCAGACGTATTGTTAATGTGCCTAAACGTGCAATCGGTGATACAACTGTTAAAAATCTTCAAGAGTTTGCCGACAAAGAAGATATAAGTCTTTTCCAGGCTTGTGAAAGAATTGAAGAAGCAATTGAAATTCCACCGAGAACCCGTTCAAAATTGAAAGATTTTGCAGAACTTATTTTGAAATTTAAAGATGCAGTAAAATCATACAGTTTGCAGGAATTTGTAACTCTTGTTATAGAAAAATCCGGTTACCTTGCAGAATTGCAGTCGCAAAATACTCCGGAAGCGGAAGCTGATATTGAAAACTTGCAGGAATTAGTAAATGTTGCAGGCGAATTTGTTCCTGAAGAAATCGATAATACTTTAGGCGAATTCTTGCAACAGGTTGCACTTGTTTCTGATATAGACGGTATGGACGATATTTCAAACAATGTAACACTGATGACACTTCACTCAGCAAAAGGTTTGGAATTTCCTGTCGTATTCCTTGCCGGTTGTGATGAGGGTGTTTTCCCGCACCAGAGAACGTTTAATGTGCCTTCTGAAATGGAAGAAGAACGCCGTTTGATGTATGTGGGTGTTACACGTGCAGAAGAAAAATTGTATTTGACATCGGCTAAACGCCGTCAAATGTGGGGTGAATATAAGTATTACAATCCTTCAAGATTTATTGAAGAAATTCCAAGACAGTTATTGGATATGACTTCGTTTGAAGGCTCAACAAGCGGTTCATCAACTTTCCAAAATGCTGTATCTAAGGCAAAAACAGGTAAATCTGATTACAATTATTCATCAGCACAATCAGACAGCTTTGGATATATTAAGCCTTCTACAGGTTTTGGCAAGGGATTTGTGGCACCTACAAGAGGTCTTGCGACCGGAAATACGCAAAACGACAGGCAAAAACAAAATTCTAATTTCTCAAAACCTATGAGAAGTCCTTCACGTACTATTCTTGTTAAATCGCAAGCGAATAAAAAGCATGATGAGGAGAAAGTTAAAGAGTTCTTCAAAGACAATGCTATTAAACGTATGCTTGAAGAAAAACGTCAAAGAGAACGCATGTTGCAGGAGCAGGAAGCTGAACGTCAACGCAAAATGGAAACTACTTCTCCGGTTGAATATGTTTTCAATGAGGGTGAAAGAGTTTTCCATGACAAGCTTGGAATAGGGCATATTAAAGAAGTCACACAAATCGGCGAAAGCATGATGTATACTATAGATTTTGGCAAACAAGGTATAAAAGCAATGGATGCTGCTTACGCAAAACTGAAAAAGTTTTAAAGGTTTGGATACTATAAAATATCAACCAGGTAAAAATTATTAAAACTAATCTTCAATATTAAAAAATTTCGATGCACTTACACCTAACGCATTAGATAATTTATATATCATTTTCAAACTGATATTTTTGTGACCATTTTCAATCAAACTTAAATAGTTATCAGTACAACCTATTTTTTCTGATAAATATGCCTGAGTTATATTATTTAGATTCCTATAATATTGAATTTTTAATCCAAGATGTCTTTTATATTGTTCAAAGTCCATAACTTTAAGTTAACTAACTTGACAATTGTTTTAAATTGTCCTATTGTAGTGAATATTCTAACTATTAGTTAGATAACATTACACTTTAGTTAAATAGAAAAGACTATTATGAATGAAAAAGCAGAACAAGAAATTTATAAAAGCATGGATGTTATCAAACAATCTTTAGAACTTCTTTTACAAACAAACATGGAAGTTATTTCAGAAATTCAGGGTCAACTTCAATATATCAATCTTGTAATTTGCAAAGTAGATAAAGATTAACACCTACGCTCTCTTTAGCCACGGTCTTGTAAATTCATGCAAAACTCAGGTGGTGGGTGGAGCGGCTACGCTCCTATTTGAATTTTCTCATCATTTTCATGGCTTTGTTAAGAGTATGTTTGCCCATTTTACCGCCTAGATTTGGCATGCCGTTTCCACCCATTTTGCTCATTAAGCCTTTCATATCGTGCATGCCTTTCATCATCAAACGCATTTGTTCGAACTGCTGCATATATTGATTGATTTCTGACATTTCCATACCACAGCCTTTTGCAATACGTTTTTTACGGCTTGTGTTGATTAATTTCGGATTAGCACGTTCTTCAGGTGTCATACTTGAGATAAATACCTCAATTCTTTTAAACTGTTTTTCCCCTTCATGAGAAATTTTATCCCTGTCGTCTTTGCCGATATTTAATCCAGGTATCATGCCTAAAAGATTGCCCATCGAACCAAATGCCTGCATTTGTTTTTGCATTTTTATAAAGTCGTTAAAAGAAAATTCTGCTTTAGCCATTTTTTCTTCAAGTTCTAAAGCTTGTTTTTCGTCAAAAACTTCCTGTGCACGTTCTACAAGTGAAACGATATCACCCATACCAAGAATTCTGGTTACCATACGTTCTGGATAAAAATCTTCCAGAGCATTTAATTTTTCTCCTGTACCGGTTAATTTTATAGGCTTTCCTGTGCAGTAAACAACGCTTAATGCAGAACCGCCTCTGCTGTCGCCGTCAAGTTTTGTCAGTACAAGACCTGTTAATCCTAGTTGAGCATCAAAGTTTTCTGCTACGTTTACTGCTTCTTGACCTGTCATAGCATCAATAACTAAAAGTTTTTCATTAGGTTTAAAAATTCTGTCAATGATTAGAAGTTCAGCCATCATGTCAGTATCAATCTGCAGACGTCCTGCTGTATCAAGAATTAATGTATTAAACCCGTTTTCTTTTGCGTAATCGATTGCACTTTGCACGATTTGTTGAACATCTTTACTCTCAGGAATTGTAAAAACTTCAGTTTCTATTTCTTTACCGAGAGTTTGCAGCTGTGAAATTGCTGCAGGTCTGTATACGTCACAGGCAACCAGTAAAGGATTACGTCCTTCTTTTTTTAGTTTAACTGCAAGTTTTGCTGATGATGTTGTTTTACCTGAACCTTGAAGCCCCAGCATCATTATTATGTTTGGATTTCCTGTCAAATCAAGAGGTTTTAATTCTTTTCCCAAAAGTTCTACAAGTTCATCATTAACAATCTTAATTAGTTGTTGTGATGGATCAACACCTTCAAGAACTTTTTCACCTTCGGCTTTATCTTTCACTGCTGAAATAAAAGCTTTTACTACCCTTAGGTTTACATCTGCTTCCAGGAGTGCACGCCTGATTTCACGCAGAGCCTCCTGCATGTTGTCCTGTGTAAGTTCTTTTCCTCTTGTTTTGCTTATTATATTCTGTAATTTTTCACTAAGTGAGTCAAACATTTTCTATCCCGATTTTTTTATCATTACTTATTATTTTAGCATGAAAAAAGGAAGCTTTTAACTTCCTTTATTCATTATCTTCATTTTTTAATTTTTCTTCTTCTTTATTCAGCTCTTCTGTGATTTCAGGTTCTATCAGTGAAATAAGCTGATCTTTATTAATCTTGAATTTAGGTGCTGGATTAGGGTTGAATATAGAACTCCAGCTTCTATTTCCACTAATAAAACTGTTACCGTTTCTTATTTCGTTGATTTTGTCATAATGATTTAACATATCATCATCTTCGTATTCTCCAAAATGAATAGGTTTGCTTTGACAATTTCTTTGATTGGTATTTTGGTTATAAACTCTATATGAAGGAATGCTGTTTATTCTCATTTTGACCCCTTTAATTAATTTAATCTGCATGCATTATAAGTCCGTAAATCTTGCTTTGTGCTACTT
Source organism: Candidatus Gastranaerophilaceae bacterium (assembly GCA_046955055.1). Classification (GTDB taxonomy): domain Bacteria; phylum Cyanobacteriota; class Vampirovibrionia; order Gastranaerophilales; family Gastranaerophilaceae; genus JBKUMA01. The sequence goes on along the minus strand of JBKUMA010000078.1, from coordinate 1,936 downwards.
TTGTAATAAAATTTTTACATTAATTAACAATGTACTAACATGCTTCACATGATTTTTAACCAAAAAAATAACAATCATAAAAATGTATGATTTAATTTAAAAAATGGTCTGCTAATATAAAACCATACTCCTTAGAGACTAAGATACACATATCCCTAATCAACAGCTATGCACCTCAAAGTACATAGCTTTTTTTTGTCTCAAAATTATTATAAGTCGTATTTAGTTTGGAACTTCCATAGCCATACAATGAATTCCGCCGTTATATTCAGGAAGAAGTCTTGTAAGTGCATTGTTTTCTCCGGAAATAAAATATACCTTATCTACATGCGGCTTTACGGCTTCAAGAAACTCGTTTTCAATGCTAAAGTTTATTTTGGATTTTATTTCAGGTGTAAGACCTAACATGTCGTCTAATGAGGATTTATTAGTTATATAAATAAGTTCGTTTTTATCGTTTATCAGTGTATTAGCATTTATATAATTTAAGGAATGTTTAAGCAGATATTCAGTATTTTCCGGTTCTAAGTTTTGCATGATTTCGAAAATTCTGCCCGGAACTTTAATTGGTTCATACCCGGCTTTGATAAGTGCATTTTCGACCTCTTTCATATTTGAATACGGATTAATTTCGATAATATTTTTGAACTGTTGAAAATATGTACCCAATTTTACAAAAGGTTCTCTAAATTTTTCTTTTTCGGAAGCAGGAGAATTAATTACTGCTTCTTGAATTTTTTTAAATCCTTTATTTAGTATTTGAAGCATCATTTCGTCGTCTGCAATCAAGACTTTTTTGTCTTTTAAAGGTCTTATAAACAAATCCAGATGAAAATCTGCTTGAGGAATAATATGAATTTTATCAGTCATAAACATTTGTTTAATTTCATCTATGCTGAATTTTTTAAGTTCGCCTTTTCCTATTAATAGTTCATCTTCGCCTTTGGCATTTCGGGTTAAAAAATAATTTCCACCCTTAACGTGTGTGTGGTTATAAATATTTTTTAGAATTTGGGTGTTAATCTTGAATTCGGCATCGAAGAGTTTTTTGTCTATATATGATACACCATCTTCGGTGACAAGTTTTATGACCGGCTTTCCGTCTTTCTTTTCAATTGGGAGATTATACAATAAATCTATGTAAGACTGCATTTGAGGGACATTCATTTTATTGTGAATTTCTGTTTTAAACTTGTTAGGTTTCAATTTAAACATGTTTTGTAAAAATTCTGATTTTTCAGCATTTTCGTATGCAAGTAAGTTATTTTTTACTATTCCCCAAATATCTTGTGCCCAACAGCCTTTGTGAGAATTATTTTTTTCAAATTTATCAGTTACAAGGTCTAACTCGTGTCCCTTTCTTTGGAAAAGGTAAACTTTAAAATTTTCGATATCACCTATTTTCTTCATCTCACCGGCAATATTTGCGTAATTGGAATTCATTACAAAGCCTTTAAGTTTGCGAGCATCATATCCGTTAAAATTGGTATGGTTTTTATTATAATTATTTTGAATTTTCATATTATTTGAAAAACTTGTAAAAAATATTTTTGCTATGGGAAATGAAGGGACTTATATACAAGTTTACACCAAATTATTTTCAACTAAAACGGTAAATTATCACCGTAGTGCAAATCGGTTTGGAGATTTTGTTGCTTTGGTGAAAAAGCTGCTTTTTTGCCTTCCTCAATAGAATTCCAAAGGTTTTCGATTGCGGCTTTCTGTTTTTTGAATAATTCTTTCAGAAAAATTTCCTGCTCATTGCTGAGTCGGATATTTTGAACTTTTTCATTAAATTTGCTGACATTTCTGCTTATAACTCTTTGCGCCGGCTTGTGCAGGTTGTTTAAAATTGTTGTATCCTCCGGAGTTACAGAAATTTCTTTATTAATTGTTTCCGCTGACTCTGTTGCGTCTTTGATATTTGGTAATAGTC
>JBKUMA010000077.1:0-7059 GCA_046955055.1 Candidatus Gastranaerophilaceae bacterium | reverse complement strand
TCTTTATCTTCAAAAATTTCAGGATTATTTTCTATTAAACTTTTCAATAAAATAATGTTTACCATTCTTGAAATTTTGTATTTGCATTTGCTTTTCTTATTAAGCATTCTTGAAATTTTTTCTTGTTCAAAGGATAATTTTTCATTTTTTATATTTTTTACACCTGTTTTTATAAATGGAGATAAATACATTAAATTTTTATCTGTATCTACAGCATGTATAAAAATTTTGCTTGAAATTTTATTGGTATCTACCTTAGCGATACATACTCCATTTTTCTTTTGAAGAATCTTAAAATTATTAGCAGGAATATTATTGGTATGTATCGGCACGTTATAGTTGTTTTTGTTATAAAAATTTTTTTCATAATTTTCAAAAAAATAATTTAAAAAACTTTTTGAATTATATCCAATTCCAAAACAAATATCTAAAAGTTTTACTTCCTCATAATTTTTAAAATAAAAATCTAAATTTGCAGGAAGAATAAATTTTTCATATGCTTCTGTTAATGCACCATATGTTGAATGATAAATATCATCGGCATCCGGACTAAAGAGTCCTACGGAGCCGTCATTAGTGTAGTATGGATATAGTTGATACATATTATCATTATAAAATGCCTCTAAAATAGTTCAAATTCTTTATATATCTTCATTATTGGGGTGGTTCTTACCTTTTTTTTATCTTTTTGATATAATACCTTAAGTGAAAGTAAAGAGGAAAATATGAAAATAAGTGTTAAAGTTCCTGCTACAACAGCGAATTTAGGTCCGGGTTTTGACTGCCTGGGAATGGCTTTGCCGATATATAATACAATTACAATAGAAGAAACTGTTCTTCCTGGAACAGGTATAGAAATTAACGTAATGGCAGATGACGCTACGGCTGATGAATTGTCGCTTGAGCACATACCTATGGATGAAAACAGCATTATTTATAAAGCTGTTGAACTTTTATACAATTCAATAGGACAAACTCCGAGTGAATTAAAAATAACAGTTCACTCTCAAATTCCTATAGCAAGAGGTTTGGGAAGCAGTGCTGCTGTAATTGTTGGCGGACTGTTGGCTGCAAATGAACTTTTAGGTAAACCTGCAGATGAAGTTGCTCTATTATCTATCGCCACTGAAGTTGAAGGACACCCAGACAATGTAACTCCAGCTATTGTTGGTGGATTAGTGCTGGCTTCTCAGGAAGATGACGGCAGTATAATTTACAGAAAGCTTGACTGGCCGGAAGATTGGAAAATAACCGTTTGTATTCCGGATTATGAACTTGCTACAGATATTGCACGTTCTGTACTTCCTAAAGAGGTGCCTATGGCTGATGCTGTATACAATGCACAGCGTTTAGGAATGTTCATTCAGGCTGTTAACACAAAAGATCCTGAATTAATGAAAATAGCTTTGCATGACAAGCTTCATCAACCATACAGAATGAAGTTGGTACCTGGATTAGAAAAAATTATTGAAAATTTGAAACACGAAGAGAATGTATTAGGGTGTGTACTTAGCGGTGCTGGTCCTTCTATATTGATAATTTCACAGAAAAACAACATTGACAGAATTCATTCTATCGTTAAGGATACTTGGGCTGATTTAAATGTAAAAGCAGAAGTCTTGACTCTTCCTGTTGAAGCACATGGAGCACAAATTATCACACAGGATAATTAATAATTTCTATTGGCTTTTAGCAGGATTAAATTATATAAAAATAATGAGATACTTGTAATATAAATTACAGGTATTTTATTATGCGGGTTATAATTTCAAACAATTGTGTAGGCTGCGGAGCCTGCTCTGAAATAGGTATAGAAGTTTTTGATATATGGAATGACTATGCTGTTGTAAATCCATATAAAGTCGAAGGCAGAGAAGATATTTGCATTGACGCTGCATTAATCTGTCCTGTTTGTGCAATAAAGATTATTATATAAAAAAAGACTTCTTAAATTAAAGAAGTCTTTTTTATTATTGACCTGTGTATTCAGGAGCCAAGCCTTTAACTCCGGCTTTTTCTTCCTCTTTCTTAGCTTCGTATTCTTGTTGTGCAATTTTAATTCTTGAGTCTAAGTTATCTTTTTCTGTTTGTAAATCATCTTCTTCATCTTTTAACTGTTCAAGAACAGAGTCTCTCATCATTTCAAATGCATTTTGCCAAGCAGACTGTGCTTGTACAAATTGTGCTTGTTGATATTGTTGGAATTGGTTGAAAGCTTGTAAGTAAACACTTCCTTTTTCAGACTTGGATAATTCAAGGAAAGATAACGGATTGCTCATATCAATACCGTAAAGGTTAGCTTGACCGAAAATTGAACTTTGCATTTGTCTTTGCATGTCAGCTTTAAGTTGACGTTCTTGAGCACTGAACAATTTTTCCTGATTTGCTATTTCTTTTGTAACTCGACGCAAACGGCTTTGGACCATGGTTGCCTGATATTGTAGTTGGCGAACCATTTTCCCGGCCATTAATTTACCATATGCGCCTGATAGAAAACCCATGTCGTGTCCTTTTGTGTTTTATCCTCGTAAATATATAAAGTATATATAAAAATGTAAATTGCCTTTATATAAAAAATTGTTAACATTTTGTAACATTTAATTTAATTATTGATAACCTCTGTAATTGCAAAATTTTTGTTTTTTATATAAAATTCTTATGAATTACAAATAACGGAGGCACATATGCTGAAAGAATTTTGGACTACAAAAAACATTATATTCTCAATACTTGTAATATTACTTCTTTTCTTAATACCTAAAATTACCGGTATATTAATGATGTTTTTCGCGGCATACGTAATTGCTTGTGCAATGAATCCTTACGTTATTAAATTATCAGAAAAAATGAATAGAATAGCAGCCTCTTCGCTGGTTATAACTGGCTCTGTAATTGCTGTTTTAGCTTTGTTTATACCTATATTTTTCGTTGCGTATAAAGAAATAAAAACATTTGTATTGTTTTTCCCGGAAAAACTTACAGAAGCAACTAACTATATATTAAGCGTAAAATTTTATGGACACAGACTGGCTGATATGTTTGACTTAAACTCACTTGTTGGTTCAACATCAAGTGTTGCACAGGGATTATTTAATCAATCCTGGAGCCTTACCGTAAGCGTTTTTCAGCTTATTATGGTTCTAGTAGCTTTAACAATGATTGTATATTATATATTAGTAGACAAAGCTTATTTAAAAAGTAAATTTTTAGAATTTTTTCCATCAAACTTAAAAAAGAAAGCTAATCATATTCTTACATCTATAAGCAATAAAGTCGGCGGCTATGTCAGAGCCCAAATCTTATCTATGGTAGCTGTTGGTCTTATGATGACAGTTGCATTAGTTATTTTAAGAGTGGAATACCCTATATTGCTTGGTTTAATTACAGGGATTCTTGATATAATTCCTATTTTAGGACCTACAATAGCACTAGCTGTTATACTTTTAGTTGCTTACCCTCTTGGTATAGTAAAAATTATTTTAATAGTTGCAGCATTTTTGGCTGTTCAGCAACTTTCAAATTATATTGTAAGACCGGTATTATTTGGTAAATTTATGTCATTGCATCCTCTTATGATATTCTTTGCACTCTTTGTTGCCGAGCAGTTCCTTGGTTTCTGGGGAGTAATTTTATCACCTGCAATAGCTGCAACCATATGCGTTTTAATTGATGAATTATATATTTGTCCTATAAATCAGGGTATGGATTCAGAACCGAAGGTTTGCAATGAATAAAGAAAAATACCTTTATGAAACAAATGATTCTCATGAAAATGATTTTGTTATGTGGATGGCTTTCCCTGGAATATATGCATTTTCATTATCTTCATTAGGCTATTTATGGATGTTCAAGACCATAGACGAGCTAGAAGGCGTAAGCATTGAAAGAATTTGCTCTGATACTGAAATTACAAAACACAGAAAAGAACGTGTGAATTTATTCGGCTTTTCATTTTCTTTTGATATGGATTTTTTAACAATTTTCAATATGATTGAAAAATATAATGTTCCTCTCTTAGCAACTAAAAGAGGAGAAGAACACCCGCTTATTTTTGCAGGCGGTCCTGTTGTTACAGCAAATCCTCTGCCATACAGCGAATATTTCGATTTCTTTATTATAGGTGACGGAGAAGATGTAAATTTAAAAGTTGTAAGTATATGCAAAGAAAATAAAGAAAAATCCAGAGAAGAAGTTTTAAGACTTCTGTCAGAGGTTGAAGGTGTTTATGTTCCTAAAATAACAAAAGGTGCCGTTAAAAAGCTCACAAAACGTCTTTCTGAATGTATTTACACGCCTATATTGAGTGAAAAAGCATTTTTTAAAGATACATTCATTCTTGAACTTGCCCGCGGCTGTTCTAACAGATGCGGTTTTTGCCTTGCTTCTTATTTAAATCTTCCGCTTAGATTTATGCCTTACGAAGAAGTGCTTAAAATAATTGAATTAGGTTTATCTAAAACAAACAAAATCGCATTACTTGGTGCACAAATAAGTGCACACCCTCATTTCCACGATATTTGTGATTATATATATAATAGAATTCAAAACGGCGAAAATATTGAAATGAGCGTTTCTTCTTTACGGGTTGATGCTATTACACCTGATGTTGTTAAAACTCTTGTGGCTGCAGGTCAAAAAAATTCTACTCTTGCAATCGAAGCTGGCAGTGACAGACTAAGAGCCGTAATTAATAAAAATTTAAAAGAAGAACAAATTTTTAATGCTGTAAAAATTGCCAGAGAAAACGGATTAAAAGGCTTAAAATTCTACGGAATGATAGGTTTGCCGACCGAAACTCAGGAAGATTTGGATGATATGATTAATCTTGCAAAGAAATTAAAGCAAATTCATAAAGGATTTGATATATCTTTTGGTTTTTCAAGCTTTGTTCCAAAGCCTCATACACCTTTCCAATGGTGCGGGAGAGAAAATACAAAATCACTTGAAGATAAAGCTAATTACTTAAAAAAAGAGCTTCATAAACTTGGAATTTCTGCGAATATTTCCAGCATAAAATGGGATTACTGGCAGGCTGTACTATCACGCGGTGATGAAACTCTAAATCCTTTTGTTTTAGATGTCTATAGAAACGGCGGCAAGTTAGGTGCATTTAAATCTGCAGCAAAGAAAAATAAAATTGATACCGACTATTTTGCACTTGAAAATTACAGCTTTGATAAAGAACTCCCATGGGATTTTATAGACGTAAGACCGGGAAAAGAATTCCTTTCAAAAGAAAATGAGCGGCTATTGAACTTATAGCGGCACGTAACCTGAATATTTAAGGCTTGCCCAGGTTTCATAGTAACTTATTTGTGTAGCACTTCCTGTGTTAATAAAGAAGCGTGAAATTCTGTTCACAGGTAAATCCAACGCAGAAATTATTGCAGCCTGAATAACTTCAGGATAAGTTACTATAATAATTCTATTGCCAATATTATTTTCGACAATTTTGTTAAGCGTGTCACCTGTTCTATCTACAAACTCTTTTACACTTTCACAATTTTCAAAAAATCTTTCATCAGGTTTAGTAAAGGCATTAACCAATACATCTGAATACTTATCTTCAACCTGCTCAAATGTTAATCCATTCCAGTCACCGCATTCTCTCGGGCGTAATGCCTCAATTATTTCAAAATTCTGTTTATACATTTTTGCAATAATTTTTGCACTCTGAACAGTTCGTGTAGAAGAAGATGTATAAATTACATCATTTTTTACACCTCGCTTCTTAAGAAATTCGCATATTTTTTCTATTTCTTCCTGTCCCGCTTCATTTAGCGGCGGATATGATTCATTATCCGAAAATCTAAATTCATCAGAGTATATGGTCGAACCATGGCATATAAAAGTTATTTTACATTTTCTATCAAAATACATATAATTAATTACCTCTTTATCTTTCTTAATTATATCATATTTTAGTGTATTTTGCAGTATAATAAAGAAAAATAGGCTTAATAAAGGAGATTTTATGAGAGGAAAAGCTTTTAAATTCGGAGATAACATATCAACAGACCACATTGCACCGGGAAGATTGTTTCACCTGCGTTCAAATTTGCCTGAATTTGCTAAACATGTGCTTGAAGATGCGGATCCTGAATTTGCTTCTAAAATGAGTAAGGGCGACTTTGTTGTTGCCGGCTCAAACTTCGGCTTAGGTTCTTCTCGTGAACATGCTCCTCAAATCATAAAAATAGCAGGGGTAGGTGCTGTTATTGCAAAATCTTTTGCCAGAATTTTTTACAGAAATGCTATTAATATAGGTTTGCTTGCTATTGAATGTGATACTGATTCTATTGATGCTGGTGATGAACTTGATCTTGATATTGAAAACGGAATTTTAAAAAATCTGACAAACGGCACTATAACTCAAATTGAGCCTTTGCCTCCTGTTATGATTAAACTTCTTCAAGACGGCGGTTTGGTTGAACACATCAAGAAAAACGGAGATTTTAAATTAACAGATTAATTACCATGATGTTTTTAATTGGTAAAGCAGATTAATTGCAGTTTTGCTGTCTCTGTTTCTTAAAATAACATATTCTCCGGTTCTGCCGTTTATTATACACATTGTTCTTGCACAACGATTAACAAAATCTGCCATTGTTGAATAAGATGCAGCATATTTTCGCTGCTCATTGCACTCTTGAAGTGAATTACAAATTTTTTCAGGACCAACAGAAACATTAGATTTCAGATTATTGTAATTTTGGACATTGAGAGCTTGTAATTCATAGTAATAATAGTTATTGCCAGAATAAACAAAGTTAGCAAGAGTGTTATTAAAATCATTTGATAACTCAGAATTCCTATCGCTATCACCGGAATAAACATAGAATACAACCTTCTTACTTGAATTAAATAATTGTTTCCACATTCCGGTACGTCTTACTCCGTACAAAACACTTTCAGGTATTCTTACAGGAGTATAAGTTCCTTTTGCAGTTTGTACAGTTCTAGCCTTTCTGTAAGAATTTTGTTTTGCCGGCTTGCTTATATTTTTTATTAACTTCTGATATGAATATGTCAATTCTTCAGGAGAAAAGCCTTCTATAA
>JBKUMA010000076.1:3631-7091 GCA_046955055.1 Candidatus Gastranaerophilaceae bacterium | reverse complement strand
TGAATTGTTTGATTTGGGGTTACTTTTAACGTCATACCTAATCTTTTTCACTACCTGTTCGAACATGTATTGTAATAATTGTAAATCTTTTTTTTTGCCTCTTAAAAATATAATTTTAATATTTTGTTACACTAATAGTGTAATATAAACCCTAATTAAGTTTTGTTAAAATTTTATATATAAAATGGCAATGTTTTTTATTCAGTATTTTTGATACAATTGAACTAGAAAGTGTGTATGTGTAATGGAAATAAGTCCAGTAAATAATAATATTAATTCTATAAAAAATAGAGATGATAGAAAAATTAAAGCCGGAGTTGCAGCAATGACTATATTGTCAACCGGTACGGCTCTTGCACATATTTCTAAAAAACAGGGATTTTCTTTAAGTCCTTCTGTTATTAAAAAAACGCCGATAAAAGATTGGGCTGTATTTGGTATTTACAACAAAAAGCATCCTAACAAAAAGCTTGTTGAAATTGAAGAAAAAGAAATTCTTGAATTGGCTACAGCTTCTGTTGCAGGCGGTCTTGCAGGCGGGGCTTTATTTGATGACAAAAAACATTTAAAGGCAAAATTGAGAGAATCGGTTAATCAGCTATTTGGAAATGTTGCTGTGCCTGTCGCTTGTGTAAGTTTAGTTTCTCATTTATATAAGAAAAATAAGTCAGGTATTTTGAGAGCAATTCCTCAAATAAAAGAAACAGGTAAAGTCTCTCGTAATTTTAACAGTGCGTTAAGAGCTATTCCTTTATCAATTGCGACATTATTGTCACTTGGAATTGGTATTGTTACCGGCAATAAAGTTTCAAATTATATAAATGAAAAAATATTTAATAAAAAAGTTGATAGAAATATTAAAGCAAGCGACTTTGCACCGCATGTTGATGATGTCGGTATGGCTGTTTCTTTGATGGCTGACAAAACTCCTTTATCTACAACCATAACGAGAACTGTTCCGGCTTTCTTGTGTGTGCCTGGTATTGAAGTCGGTATGCATAGAGATTAATTTTATTCTTTTAAAATAGCTTCGTAATGGGCAAGTTTTTCTAAAATAGGTTTAAACTTGGCGTCAAGTTCTTCTTTTTTTACTTGATCATTGCCAGCTTGATTTTTAAGCATATCAAGTTTGGCTTTTGCAGCTATTTTTAGAACTTCAGGAATATTAATTGCTGTAGGGCTATCACTTGCAAGATTTTCATAATATTTATCAATAAAATCAGGTGGCAGACGAAGCTTCCAATTATTTTCATTTGTTTCGCCGCCGATATTATATACAATTTTATCTTCTGTTATTCCGAATAGATCAGAGAATGATATTTGGAATTTTTTAGTTGTTAAGAGTTCTGCAAATTTTGCTTTTACTCTTTCTTTATCATCATTAGCTATTTTTTCGCAATATTCTTTACGTTCTTCTGTCCTATCTGGAGATTGGTGCAGATAGCCGGCAAGATATAGCGGATTCCAGCTTTGATCATTTTTAGTCCATGAACGTTTTATCATTTGAAGTGCAGGTATTGAATCATGTGAGCCGATTAGATACCAGTCTTTATCTGAATGTCCTTCAACTTTTGACCATTCAAGCTGGGTAATTCCTGGTATTTTTAAATCATCATAGAATACTTTATTGAATGCTTCCGGACGGCTGCATAAATCTTCCCATATAGGAGTATTTTTATCTAAACCATGTTGCTTTAATATAGGAAGTACGATATCATTCATAATATTTGAGTGGTAAGTTTTATAACCGCCTTCGTGAGTGAAATCGCAAGAATAATTTTTGTAATCGTCCAATGGTTTTCCGTCAGGGGTCTTCATTTCTGACATATACCGACAATTTACAGGATTTTTATGAGGGTCATTGATAATTTTCCGTTTCCCGTTTTCATCTCTTTCGCTGTAAACTATACTGCTATTTTCTATAACAAAAGGTTCGATTAAACCCATGACATGGTCGACTCTTAAATTTTCACAGAATTCTAAAGCATTATCAATTTTATCTTTTAAAAATTCTCCGGCTTTGCCTAATTCTCTGTTGGCACCTTTAAATAATTTTCTAGGATGCAAAATAGGGCTGTCCCAGGCTTGTGGGTTGGCATTATATGAGTATGCTCCTATTTGATATCCTTCAACAAAAGCATCGCGATATCTCCAGTGATCCATTTTTGAACATCCTACAAGCATATCGTTTATATATGTGAAACCTATTTTATCACGAAACTCTTTGTTTTCTTTTATTTGTTTTGATGCAATAAATTGTTCAAATTTATATAGTTGAATATCTTTTTTATTGTCGTTATACAACTGGTTATATCTTAAGTTTGCTTCTACATCGCCTTCTTTTGTGAGGACAATCAAATTGCTGTCAGTTTCGTTGTCCCACTCTTTGAATTCATCTGTGCCATAGTAGTCAGAAAGAACATTGAAAATTCCTTCTTCTGTCAATCTGTGGTTATTTTTCCCTTCATTGGCATTTAAATATTCTTTGAATTCTTTGTTCAAGGCTATTGCTTCTGGCTGACCTTTTTGAACATTTGCTCTGAAATTATTATAAGCTGTAACGAGTGCTTTATCATAAATTGTATTTGCTTTTTCAAAGTTTGTATAAGTATAGTTCTTTTCTGTACGTTTAGGAACAGATAACAAGTCTTCTATATCATTATCTGATAGTAAATGTCCGTATTTGGGCTCTTTAAGTTCTTCAAGATCTATGAATAATCTGTTTTTTGCAAAAGCCGATGAAGCGTAGGGTGAATGTTCACCTTTATTAAGTTGTCCGTTAGGGCCTAAAAGGTTTCCGTTAAAACCGTATAATGAAAGAAATTTAATGTATTCTTTTGCAGCTTTTCCAAATGGTGAACCGATTTGGCTGTCCAGACCTATTGCAGGAAAACAAGATCCATGTGTTATTGCAATTCTTTCTTGAGTTCCCATAGCATCATAGGCTGCATTGATAGTTTTATTCATGTCTGCAGCTTCTTTATTTGTAGGCTTTCTGCCAAAGGAAGCCGGATTATTATATATACTTTTTTGAATCCCTAATATGTGCATGGTATCTTAAAATTCTAACATGAAAATTTTTGCTATTTTGTTATGAATTGTTACACTTCACCGATGATTTCGATAGGACAGTTACATCCTATTTCTTCTCGTGATAGAACTGTTATGTCATTAAGGTAATGTGATAACAGTGTAAATAACAAGTGCCTGTATTCCATTGGTACGAATAATTTAGGGCTTATTATATCTAGTTGTTTTATTTTTTTAGTTATTTTTTCAGCAAGTTTTTCTGCAAAATCTGCGTCTATTCTTATTACCTCGTCATTATCATCATCGAAGTTCGGTGCAAAATGTTCAAGCGTTTTTTCTGAGATTTCCATTGCTTGAATTATTCAGTCGGAATTTGAATTGTTATGAAATATTTGGCGTGATAATGATAATCTGATTTTTTTTATAAGGT
>JBKUMA010000076.1:0-3621 GCA_046955055.1 Candidatus Gastranaerophilaceae bacterium | reverse complement strand
GTCAGCAAAATCATTTATTTTTTCAAATATAAATGTAATATCCTTTATTGATATTTTTTCTCTTATTAAACTTGTTAATATGTATCTCAGGTCTGCAAGTGATATAAAATCAGGTATAATGTTTTCAACTAAGAACAGATTTTTGTCGCTCACAATATCTACATATTTATCAAGTTCTTCGTAGTCAAGTAAGTCATCAACATGTTTTATTGCACAAAATTCAAGTGCTCTGGCTATGAATTCAGAGCCGGAAATCCCTTCTTGCCAAAAATCTTTTGTTTTTTCTTTTTCTATCCAAATGATTTTTTTGCCTGTTATTTTATCTATATCTGATATTGAGTTTTTTATTTTTTTATCTGTATGAATATCATCAGCAAAAAACATTACGTAATTCGGATAAACACATGACTTAAACACATCCAGACCGTGTATACGAATACTGAATTCATATGGGTTCAAGGTTTCTGAGTCCTGGAAAATTATTTTCGGTATTACATAACCAAGTTCTTCTGTTAGTTTTAATCTAGTTTTAACAGTTTCTGCAACCAATTCTTCTTCTGCAATATCCTGTTCAGGATCAACATAACCAAGAAGTTCCTGACTCAACTGTATAGACAGTTTATCTTCATGAAGTTTGGAATACATTTCATCAGGTGAGGTTGCTTTTGAAAGTTTTTGTTTTAATTCTTCAAGTTCTTTCAAGCCTGCAGAAATTTTGTCGTTTAGTTTTTTTCTATTTACTGAAGCCGGAGCAGCACCTTCAAGTTCTTGCTTTATTTTTGCTATTTTTTCTTTTTGTTCTTTAATTTTTCTTTGAATTTCAAGACAGTTTTCGTATGGAGACATTTGAGGAGAAAGCATTTTTTCCATTTGGCTTTTAAATGTTGAAATATTTATTATGTCAGCATTTGTATTATCATTTGTATTTTCTGTCTCACTCATAAATATGCAATTACACATTATGCCGCTGTCAGATTCAACTTCCTGCATGCTGTATAATTCCCAGCCGTTCATTGACATTTCATTCAGAAGGTTTTGGAGTTCTTGAATATTATCACTCGGACAAGATTTAATAATGTATTGCATTTTTTTGTTAAACATATAGACTCCTATGAGTTTTCATTCGCAATAAGCAATTTTATTGCTTCTATAGCTGTTTTAATAGCTTTTTCAGTGTCATGGACTACAGGATTTTCTAGTCCTTGTTTTTCTCTCTCCTGATTTGCAACTGTTAAAAATACAGAACCCACTTTTACTTTTAGAAAACTGCCGGCAATAAATAATGCAGCAGATTCCATCTCTGAAGCAAGTGTGCCCATTCTTTTCCAAGCTTCCCATTTGTTTTGCAGTTCATAATTAACCGGCATTCTTTCAGGATTGTGCTGACCGTAAAAAGAATCTTTACAGTGGACAACTCCTGTATGATATTCATAGTTTAAGTTTTTTGCAGCATTTACCAGAGAATTGGTTACAGATAAGTCTGAAACAGCGGGAAATTCAATAGGTGCATATTCTTTGCTGGTTCCTTCCATTCGAATTGCACCTGTTGCAATGACTATATCACCACCTTTTACATCAGTGTCTATTCCGCCGCAAGTGCCGACTCGTATAAATGTTTTAGCACCTATATTTACAAGTTCTTCCAATGCTATAGAAGCAGATGGACCGCCTATACCGGTTGAAGTTACGCTTACTTTTTTACCGTTTATATAACCGGTATAAGTGGTATATTCTCGTTTATCTGCTATCAACTCTGCATTGTCGAAATATTCTGCTATTTTTTTGCATCGTTTAGGATCACCGGGTAGTATTACATACTCACCAACATCGCCTTCTTTTAAACCGATATGGTATTGTGTTCCGTCTTGAGAATATTTCATGATTGTCCTTTCTGTTAGCTATTCTGGTTTGACCGCTCTAGTATTGACCGCTTTTTAATTTTTGAATAACTAAGTCAGAAATGTCTACGCCGCCTACAAAGATTACTCTGAAGTCAACAATTGCATCAAGTTTTTGGTCTACAAGTACTTGTTTTGTTGCAGCTTGAATTTTATTGTAAATCATTTCTTCTTTTGAAGCTTTTAGCTTCATGTAAGCTTGTTCTTTCATTTTGAATTCACGAGCAGTAGCTTCTTCAAAGTTTTGTTTTTTCAAAGGTGTATCCAAAGATTTGTATTGTTTTTCTTTGTCTACCATGTACTGCTGCATTTCTAATGCTTTTGCATCAATTTCTTTTACAGCCTGTTGAGCCAGAGGATAATTTTCTTGAACTTTTTGATAATTAATATATCCTATTCCGCCTGCAAATGCTTGGCTGCCCATCGCAATGAACATGCCTACCGCAAATGTTACTGCTGCTAATTTAAATTTTTTCATAAAACCTCCTGTTTATTTATATTAGTATAATATATCACCTACACCAAAAGTAAAGTATCCGTTTTTATTACCGCTGTCACCGGGGTTAGTAAGAGGAATACCGTAATCAATAGATAATGGACCCATTCCCGGAATATACAGTTTTAAACCAACACCGGCTGATACGGCATACATTGGTCTGTCATAGATAGTATCTGAGATTGTCGGATTAAATATTTTACCGGCATCAACCCAAGCTGTTAATCTTAAATTATTAAGGAAATTAATTCTTGTTCTGTCTAAGAATGGAATAGGTGTTGCAAATTCAGCACTACCCATTACGAAGGCGTCACCGGTACCTACACCGCTCATTTTGAAACCTCTGATTGTGTATGGACCACCTAATCTATATGCCATTACTTCAGGCATGTTATCACCGTGAATTTTACCGCCACCTTTTGCTGTGAATGATAATGATGATTTTTTACCGACAGGAATATATTGTTTGACCATACCGGTTAATTTACCGTGTGTTTTATTGAAATCGATAATTCCTAGTTCTTCATCAAATCTCAAGCTTGCCATTGTACCTTTTCTTGTAACAGTTGCACTGTCACGTGTATCATATAACAATGCCGGGCTGAGTGATAAGAATAGTCCGCCTTCTAATTGTTTTGCACGTTCTGAAATAGGAACATTGTATCTTGAATACATATTAGCAATTCTTGAAAAATCGCCTTCTGATACATCAACATTTTCTATACCTAAAGAGAAAGTTGATGTTACGTGTTTATTAAATTTCATTCTATGAGCAACAGTTGCTTCAGCACCAACTCTTCGTTCAATAGCAAGCGGTACCTGGTAGCTACCAAAATCTCTGTAGAATATTTTGCTCATTAAAGATGTATCAGCGTTATAGAAATAAGGTTCAAAGAAACTTAATTCTGCTTGAAGGTTCATTCTTCTTTTTATAGAAGCGTCATTAAGGATTACACCAGTACCAGCCAAAGCGTTAAGAGATAGTCTTTGACCTCTGCCTCTAAAGTTGTTATCTGAAATTCCCATTGAACCAAATACACCGGTTACAGAGTCAATACCTCCGCCAACAGAAATGCTTGCTGTTCTTTGTTCTTCTACGTTTATTGTAATATCGTAAGCGTCAGGATTTTCAGCTGTTGGTTCAATTTCTCTTGTGACGTCTTTGAATGCTTGAGTAGCATATAATCTAACAAGGTCTTCTTTTAAAAGATTTTCGTTATAAACCAT
>JBKUMA010000075.1:0-7105 GCA_046955055.1 Candidatus Gastranaerophilaceae bacterium | reverse complement strand
TGATTTTTTAATAATTATAACTCCTTATTATATTCTTTTTTATTATTATAAACTATTTTTTGTTTTTTTCAATAAAAAAAAGTCACACATCTTGTGCGACTTTGAACAATAATCTTGGGAGGAGATTTGGGGATAGTTGTACATGCATGATATGTCAAGCATGTTTTTTTTGTTACATGTGTAATTAAAAAGTTAATAAAAATTTACAATTCCTTGATTTTGTATTATAATAGTGGTTGGAGATATTTTATGAAAATACTTATAATTAACGGCGTTAATATGAATATGCTTGGTTTTAGGGAGCCTGAAAAGTACGGGGCCATGACATTACAAGATTTAGAAAAAGACTTATATGCCTTCTCTTTTGAACTTGGAGTTGACATTGAAACCTTTCAAAGCAACTTTGAAGGTGAAATTGTCGAAAAAATTCATAAGGCGAAAAATCTTTTCGACGGAATTGTTATAAACGCTGGTGCATACACTCATACAAGTGTTGCAATACGTGATGCTATTTCTGCTGTTGAAATTCCAACCGTAGAAGTTCATATGACAAATATTTATAAACGCGAAGAATTCCGCCATAAATCATACATTGCACCTGTTTGTATAGGACAAATTTCTGGATTTAATGCTGATAGTTATAAATTAGGAATCAAGGGGTTAGTTGACTATCTGTCAACAAATAAATAATTAACAGAAAAATTTTTTATAAAATATACTCTCTTTAACATCTGTGCAAGTGCAAAATGCACTTAGCACAACAAACTTACCTAAACAATGCTAAAACTTAGCACAAGCACCCATTTGTTTACAAGCTTCTTCGTAAGGGTTTTCATGACCTGCTTCTTTCAAGGACGCATAAGCCTTGTCGAAATAATCCATAGCAATGGCTGCTGCTTTAGGATTTTCTTGTAAAAATTTGATGTCTGTTTCCAAATTGTCGGCAGAAACTAATGAACGACCTAATGGATCAACCTTAGGCAAATCTTTTGTTTCTTGAGCAGCACTTTGTTGAATAGGAGCTGAAACTTCCGGATTAACTTCCGGTTTTACCTGTTCAATTTTTTGTGGTTGTTGCGGAATGTTTGAACCCGTTCCGTTTTTTGGAATATCGTTGCTCATCATAGTAACATCCTCTTTTCTTTTTCGGGGTTATAGCGACTCACTATAACTAATCTCTATATTCTCGTTTTCAGTTTTAAAACACCAAAAAGATTTTTTTTGCTAGTTTGTTAAAAAAAAATTACAAAAATTAATATATAATTTTTTCTTACAAGCTTTTTATGCTATATTTAGATACATAACGTACTGTTTCTATAGTATATAATATATTATATACATTATATAACATAAAGGGAAGTATTGCAACAATGAATTTTGTTAACCTGTTTACTAATATTAATCCTAAAGAAGTTTTAAAAAATCTTCCGGATGCTGTATTTGTTGTTGATTCCGACGGAAAAATCAGCTGGATAAATGACAAAGCTTCTCTTATTTTTGAAGCAAATAAAGAGACTCTTACAGAGTATTATTTTGATAATTTAATCGCTGACGGGTTGAAATTAGCAGAAAAATCTTCTGTCAAAAAAACTTCAGTTGTTACAGCTGCTTTCACGCCTGACAATAAAGAGTTTTTTATTGAAATGAATGCTAAAAGATTTGGTGAACAGTACTTTATAACTATCAGAGATGTAACAGCAATGACAAATGTTCTTGCTGTGGCTGAAAAAACAGGTAGATTAAATAAAGAAAAAAATACAATGCTAGTTAAACTTTCCGGCGAATTTAAATCACCTGTTCAGTCTATTATCGGCTTCTCTCAAGCTCTTTTAGACGGATTGGGCGGAAACATTACTGATAAACAAGAAAAATATGTGAAAATTATAAACAAAAATTCTAATGACTTGTTGTATTTTTTGGAAAAATTTATAGAGTTTTCTCAAACAGAATCTTCACTTTACACATATGACTATCAGATATTTGATGTTACAAATACAATTCAGAATGTTATAAAAAATAATGAAGCAGAAATCTATGCAAAAAGCTTAACAGTTAATTTAGACAGTGAAGACCTTGAAAAACGTACTATTTGCAGCGACGAATATGCACTTAAAATAATCATTCAAAACTTATTGGAAACAGCAATTAAACTAACTGATATCGGAAATATAACCATTAAAACATCTAATCCTGATTCAACTCTTGTTGAAAAAAGCGGATTAAAAGTAAACAAATCAGGTATTTTAAAAGACTTTATACATATATCATTAACAGATACAGGTATGGGGCTTGCAGAATCTGAACTTGAAGGGATTTTTGAACCTTATTCGCTTCTTGATAAGACAAGCAAAAAACTTATTTTACGTTCAATTACACTTGGAACAGCAGCAAATATTGTGAAAAAATTACGCGGTTCTATCTGGATTGAATCAGAAGTTATGAAAGGTTCAACATTTAACGTTATTATACCTGTTGAAAAGGAAGTTATATCAAATAATGAGTAAAGTTATTTTAAAGAACGTAACCAAGGTTTATGAAAATAAAAATAAGGTTATCGACGACATTTCACTTGAGATTAAAGATAAAGAATTCGTAGTTCTTGTAGGTGCTTCCGGCTGCGGGAAATCCACTCTTCTCAGAATGATTGCAGGTTTGGAAGATATTACAAGCGGAGAAATATTTATTGGCGACAGAAAAGTTAACGACGTTCAGCCAAAAGACCGCGATATAGCTTTTGTGTTTCAAAGTTATGCTCTTTATCCACATATGACTGTTAGAGAGAATATTGCATTCGGCTTAAAAATGCGTAAAATGGACAAAGAAACTATTGAGAAAAAAGTACAGGAAGCTGCTGAAATACTTGACTTAGGGCCATATTTGGACAGAAAGCCTAAACAATTATCAGGCGGACAAAGACAAAGAGTGGCTTTGGGAAGAGCTATTGTTAGAAATCCTAAAGTGTTTTTGATGGATGAACCTCTATCTAATTTAGATGCAAAACTTCGTGTACAAATGCGTTCAGAGATTAAAAAACTTCATGAAAAGCTGCAAACAACGTTTATATATGTAACACATGACCAAACTGAAGCTCTTACAATGGGGGACAGGATTGTTGTTCTAGATAAAGGTATTATCCAGCAAGTTGATCCGCCTGAAGAAATCTATGAAAACCCTAAAAATACTTTTGTTGCAGGTTTCGTAGGCTCCCCGCAGATGAACTTTATCGATAGCAAAGATATCCCGTATGACACACCTGAAAATTCTATCATTGGCATTCGTCCGGAAAAAATGCTTTGTAACGGAGAAATTAAATTAACTGTTCACGTGGACATAACAGAGCTTCTTGGCAGCGAAAAAATTGCCTACTTTAATATAGGTGACAAAAAATGCAGTGCCAAGCTTCCTGCTGACTATAAATTGGGCGATACACTCGAACTTAGTATCAGACCTGATGATATGTATTTCTTTGATTATACTTCCGGCAAAAGGATTTACTAAGCTTCTTTTTCACAATCGTCGTCTACCCAGATTATAGTTATATTAATCGGTTTTGCATATTCCTGTGCAAACGGATTCATCATATTTAAACCTGAAAAAGTGTCCTTTGATATGTCATCATAGAACTTTATTCTTTCAGATAATTTTTTTGTAAAACTAAGCAGATTCATAATTCTATTCCTATTATTACACTATTCATTATGAATTTTTTTTCATCCCATATAATCCCCATAAAGTAGTGTATTTGTTTTTTGAACATAGTTAATCGGGTTAATCTTTCTAACCAATTGCTTAAACTATCCTTAAAAATTAGAATTTTAAAAATAAAGGGAGGAATTTATGTTTAATAAAGACAAACTTAAAGGAACAAAAACTGAACAAAATCTTATTAACTCATTTGCAGGTGAGTCTCAAGCAAGAAACAGATATACAATGTTTTCCAAAATTGCTAAAAAAGAAGGTTATGAACAAATAGCGGCAATCTTTTTAGAAACAGCAGAGAATGAAAGAGAACATGCAAAACTTTTTTATGAGTATATTCCTAACGGGAAATGGCAGGTAGACGGATTTTATCCGTTTGAATCAGGCAACACTATGGAAAATCTTGAAAGTGCTGCTGCAGGAGAACATGAGGAATGGGATATTCTTTATGCAAATGGCGAAGAAATTGCTAGAGAAGAAGGTTTTGATGAAGTTGCTGATACATTTAAATATGTAAGAGATGCAGAAAAGCACCATGAAAGAAGATATCTGGAACTTCTAAAAAATGTTAAAGACAAAACAGTATTTAATAAAGACTACGAAACTGATTGGATGTGCAGAGAATGCGGTTATATTTATTACGGCAAATCAGCACCGCTTAAATGTCCTAACTGTCATCATCCGCAAGCCTACTTTCAACTTTTATGCGAACGATATTAACTACGTTAACTCTGAGCCTCTTTTATCACAAAGAGGCTTTTTTAAGCATTATCATCAGTTACAAATTGAAACGATTTTATTGTTTTATTTGGCAAATAACTACATTAGTAATATAATCTTATTGGGATATGGACGAAAGAAACAATACACTTGTAGAGGAAAGAATAACTCAATCGGATGAGTTTAATTTTGGTGAGCAAAAACAAAATAAAGCTCAGGGTATTTTTTCGTCCGCAAAAACTTTTAAAAGTTTAACAGCTATAGTATCTATGGTATGTATTTACGGACTATATTACTGGGGAATTCCTGCCGTTGTTGATTTACCTAATAAAGCAGAAATCATAGAACAAACGGTTTTAAAGGAATCTGGTTATAAAATTTCCGTTAAAAACCCTAAGATGAAAATGGGATTTATCCCTTCTGTATGGCTTAACGCTGATAGTGTGAGCGTTTTAAATGACGACAAATCAAAAGCTTTTGACTTGCAAAAACCTTCTGTGAAAATAAAACTTTTACCGTTGATTTTGAAAAAAATTGACATAGATTATTTTTCTGCGGATAACATTAGCACTAACCTTGTCTTTGACAAACAGTCGCAATTAAAATTAGGACAATATCCTATCAATATTCAAAAAATAAATTCGCCGTTTAAATTACATCATGCCGTAATAAGACTTGATTCTTACGAAGTTAATTTAAAAGATGAACTTCAGTCAAAGAATATTAAACTTGACGGTCAATATTTATATATAAATGACTTCAAATTAAACAAACATCTTGATTTGTCGACTATAGCAAACCTCTATGTAGGAAACGAATCTTCTTTTATCAAATCTGACATTGATTTAAAACTGCCTTTAAATAATATTGCAGAAGACCAGCTTCAAATCTCAGGACACATAGCAAACTTAAATCTTGCAGATTTTTCTCCGTACGCAAAATCACTTTCTAAAGGGCAGATAAAATCAATATCAGGCTTAATAAATTTTACTGCCGACACAAAAAATACACCTGACAAACATAAACAAATACAGACAGAAATATATTTAACAAACTTTTCAGTACTTAAAGATGATATTGCATCATCTATGTACTACAGAGATAAACTGGCTATCAAAACAGATGTTACTACATTTAAAAACGGTATTGATATAAACGAAATGTCTGTAAAAGGAAAAGGAATTGATGCACACTTAAACGGTACAGTTTCTAAATTAAATGCAAAACTTCCTGTTTTAAGCCTGAATGCAACTATTAATAAATCAAACATAGAAGATATTTTACCTATTTTACCTGGAGAAAAAGATCTTTCTCCGGACATTGACCTGCATTTATTAAAACAAACCGGTTTTTGGGGCAATATTATGGGCAATCTGGAAATAAAGGGGAAGGCAGATTATCCTGATGTTAAAGGAAATATTTTAGTTAATAACGGCTATTTGCTGCAGCCTATTCCTAATGCTGATAAAGCTACCATTAAAATGGTTTTTAAAGGGCAAAAATTAGACCTGGATGTCAGCGTTCCGACAAGTAAGACTCAAACTGTTTTTGTAAAAGGACCTATCGAAATTTACAAAAATAAAAATGCAGACTTAATGATTACAAGTACAAATGATGTTGACTTAAAGACAGCACAAATTGTTCTTAACCCGCTTCATGACATTCTTCATTTTGATTTGGGGCCTGTTCCTATAATGGATATAAGAGGAAAAGGCGGTATTGATTTACATGTTGTAGGCACACGCAAAAACCCTCATGGCTGGGGTAACTTTCATTTTAAAGATGCTTCTGTATCTTTTCTTGATATACATAACATGCAAATTTCACAAGGCAGCGGCATTTTAACTTTTGACGATCAGAATACGCAATTTGCAACCAAATCAGCACGTTTGAATGGCAAACCGGTTTCTATTGACGGTACATGCTCTTTACTTGGCAATCTTGATTTTAAGGTAAAGGCAAACGGACAAGATTTTGGTAATATTCTCAAAATAATTAAAACTTCACCTATGCTTGTTGATATACAAAAACTTATCGAACCTATAGAAAACGGAAAAGGGAATTCAGACTTTTATTTAAATTTAACAGGTCAGGTAAAAGATGTTAATGACATAGTTTTCAATAAAAACTTATTCGCTAAAGGAAATGTTAATCTACATTCAAATACTATGTATTTAAAAGGCTTGCCTGTAGCGGTTTCTAATATTAAAGGCGTTGTTAACTTTGATAATTTAAATGCCGATTTCAAACTTGTATCTGACTTAAACAAATCAGAAATGAATATTGAAGGCAAAATAAAAGATAACACCTGCAATACAAAAATTTCTTCAAACAGATTTAATGCTGGAGATGCATTAACAACGCTTCCTAAATCTGTAAAAATACCTTACAAAGATGATATAGCAAAAATCAATTTGAGTTTCAACGCAAAATATAACGGAAAACTGGATAAAATTGATTATGACAAAATTTCTGCAAAAGGCAGAATATATTCAAACAAAGGTGCTGCTAAAAGTTTTATTATCGACAACAGCAATTTTGAACTAAACAACTCTAACTTCAGGCTTTCAACACTTAGAGGTAGTTTAAAAGACAGCCCGTTTATGCTTGCCGCAAATATCGACAATCTTTTTGATAAAAAGAAACAAAATATTAACGGTACATTTAATATTCAAAAACTAGATTT
>JBKUMA010000074.1:0-7171 GCA_046955055.1 Candidatus Gastranaerophilaceae bacterium | reverse complement strand
ATATAAAGGGTTAAATATAATTAAATCTTTTTCATACTTCCAGCTATTCTTAATTCCAACGGAGCCTATCGGGCTCCATTTCTTTATGTTATTATATTAACAAAGGAGAATATGTTATGAGGACTATAGTTATAGGTGGAGGAGCTTGCGGAGCAAGTGCAGCAGCAAGATTAAGACGACTTGATGATAATGCTGAAATTATTATTCTGGAAGGAACAGACGAAATATCAATAGCAAACTGCGGTTTACCTTATTACTGCTCTGACATTATAAATTCTCGTGAAAAAATGATTGTTTCAAGTCCTAAACGTTTCAAAGATTTGTTAAATATAGATGTAAGATTAAATTCAAGAGTAACCTCTATAGACAGAAAAAATAAAAAAATAACTGTTAATGATTCTCAAGAATTAAGTTACGATAAACTTGTAATAGCACTTGGTGCTAACCCTATTGTCCCTCCTCTTAAAGGGGTTGAGAATAAAAAAATATTTACAGTAAGAACATTAAAAAATGCTGATGACATAAAATCACAGATTAAAAAATCCAACGCCAAACACGCTGTCGTAATAGGCGGGGGATTTATCGGCGTTGAAATGGCAGAAAATTTTGCACACTTAGGAATAAAAACATATCTGGTAGAACTTTCTAACCAGATTTTACCTCCGGTTGACAAAGAAATTGCAGCGGCAGCACACAATATTTTAAGGGACAATGGAGTCGAATTAATATTAAATGACGGCGTAAAAGAATTTACTGATAACGAAGTCGTCTTAAATTCAGGAGATAAAATTCCATATGATATAGCAGTTTTGTCTATTGGTGTTAAACCTGAAACAAGACTTGCAAAAGAATGCGGTTTAAAATTAGGTTTAAGAGATGCTCTTGAAGTTAACGAATTTATGCAAACATCTGACCCCGATATTTATGCTGGGGGTGACAGTGTTGTGGTAAAAGATTTTGTTAATCAAAACGATACACTTATACCATTAGCAGGGCCTGCAAACAGACAGGGAAGAATTATCGGTGACAATATAGCAGGTTACAAATCAGAATACAAAGACACAATAGGCTCTGCTGTTGTAAAAATATTTGATTTAACAATTGCTAATGTGGGAAATAACGAAAAAACATTACAGAAATCTAATATACCTTACTGGAAAACATTTGTTTTCAGCAACTCTCATGCCGGATATTATCCGAATGCTACCAAGACTTTATTCAAATTCTTATTTAATGATAAAGGTAAAATTTTAGGAGCACAGGCTGCGGGTTATGAAGGTGTAGAAAAAAGAATTGATGTAATAGCAACAATAATGCGTCAGGGCGGAACAATTCAGGATATGATTGATAGCGAACTTTGCTATGCTCCACCGTATTCATCTGCAAAAGATCCGGTAAATATATTGGGCATGCATTCGGACAACATCCTTAAAGGACTTGTCAAACCTGCATATTTTGAAGACATTGAAGGCTCTTTACTAATTGATGTAAGAGAAGAACCTTTTTTCAAAAGTGAAACAATAGAAGGTGCACTAAATATTCCAACTTCTCTGATGAGAGATAGATTATCCGAAATTCCTGTGGATAAAAAAGTCATCCTTTTCTGTAATACAGGATTTCAAAGCTATGTAGCTTCACGTATCCTGCTTCAAAAAGGTTATAACAATGTATACAGCCTTACAGGCGGGATAGAGTTATATAAAATACTTGTTAAAGACAAAACATTCGGAGAAAATTATGTTAAAGTCATCTGATTACAGCGAAAAAGGTCGAAAACTTTTTAAAGAAGGTTATAACTGTGCACAATCAGTATTCTGTACATTTGCAGAAGAAATAGGAATGGACTTTAATTCAGCTTTAAAATTATCTTCATCATTCGGAGGAGGGATGGGACGTTTAAGAGAGGTTTGTGGAGCCGTGAGTGCAATATTTATGATTGCAGGTATAAAATATGGTTACACAACTCCGAACGACGATAAAACGAAAGCAGAACACTATACACGAATTCAGAAACTTGCTGACAAATTCAAAGAAAAACATAAAACTATAATTTGCAGAGAACTTCTCGGTTTGGATGTACAAACTGACAGCCCTATACCTTCCAAAAGGACAGAAGAATATTATCAAACAAGACCTTGTGAAGAATTGATTGCAAATGCTTGCGAAATAATTGCCGATTACATAAAAGAGCAAGAAACTTGTAAATTGTAATTAACAGTTTCTTGCTGAATATTTAAGTTTATTTCTCAAAACTGTTTCTTACATGAATTTTAAGTATAGGAAACAACTCATCTCGGCTTCCGAAGTGAGAAAAAATTAATGTGCCGGGTCTTTTCATTTCAAAAAGTCCGCGGATTAATTCATCTTGCTTTTTGTAATTTTCAAACTGGTATTTATAAAAATCTCTGTTTGTATCATTTACAAGCAAAAAAGTTTTACTCTTAAGCCACGGTTTATTTAGTGTAATCTTGTTATCTTTAAACTGAGATACTTTTATTATTTCAACGCCAGGAAAAAGCTCTTTTAATTGAATATCGGTAAGTTCTGTATTTCTGAACTTGTCATTATCAAATTCCATATTAAAAAATTTAAGTTTATGAGCATTATACCCAATTAATTTGTTATCATACAAAAATTCGTATGTAGTATCTGTATCATATAACTTTTTCTTTAATTCGTATTCAGAAAAACCGCCTGTACCATGTGTAATATGTTTAGTAAACATTAGATTGTTGATTGCAAAATCTCTGCCCCACATTTTTTTGATAGGACAAAACTCAACCTGCTGGTCTTCTTTAACAGCATTGTCAATCATATTATGATTATACTCATATGCAAAAGCTCCATTAACAGTCAAAGCCAACGCCATTAATAAAATAATTCTCTTCATATAAAACTCCTTTATAACATTTTGATTATATATATATTTCAAAATTTATTCAAGTGTGATTTTCACAATATGTAATATTGGCTTGGATTTTAATTATTAAAGTTGTAGCATATAGATATAGTGAAAAAGATTTATAGAATATTATTGATAGTTATACTAGCTTTTTTTGTATGTCAAAATACATTTGCCGCACAAGAAACCACTTCTGATACTGTAAAATTAATCATTAAGCAGAATGCAGAAAATGTAAATGAAAACACTATACCTAAAGATGAAAAATCCGAAGAACTTGCAGAAGAAGCTATTGAAGAAGACGAAAAAGTTATTGATAACACTGATACTGAATTCTCTAGTATAGAGGGTTTGGATCAAACTGATAAAGAAGAAATTGAACTATCCGTTTCAAAAGATGAAAGTCTTTTTGAAAAATTATATAAACTTGAAATTGACAGAACAGACGTACCCTCATATTTAATGAAAGACAAACTTACTTTCTCGTTTGAACGCGGACCTATAGAAAAAATGCAGGTTTACGGAGCATATCACAGTACTTTTAATAATAATTTCGACGGACCTGATTATGATTTAAATTATACGAATGAATATATACAATTCGGTTTGATTGGCAAAACAAGAGACAAATACACAGATTTTCAAGGGCTGCTCAATATTATGCCGCACAGAACAAGAAACTTTGTGCAAGATTTTATTGCCGACGCATATTTTATTAATACAAGAATTCCGCATCACAAAATTCTCCTGGGCGTTTCCAGAAACCAGATAGGTGTAGAAGGCGGTATGGGTGCATTTACGCTACCTTTTGTAATGCGTTCTCAAATATCCAGAAATTTTGGTTCAACACGTGCACTTGGTATAAGGCTAGTCGGCGATTACTCTCTTTTGGATTACAGCCTTGCTTTCAACAGTTCTGACAGATATTTCAAGGCTTTTTATCCTGGTGTAGAATTTACAGGCTGGGTTAACTTTAAGCCTTTAGGCAAAACTGACGGAAGATACGGCAGTTTGGTACTTGGCGGCGGTTTAAATACCGGACGAAACAATTATAATTACACTGTTGCCGGTGCTTATGTCGGTTACAAATACAAAAGATTAATGGCAAATTTTGAATATGCTATTGCTGACGGATACAATGGACACTATGTTTCCACAGATAAAGCAACAGGTTTTTATACAACACTGGCTTACAAGGTTACTCCAAAGCTTCAAGTTCTGGCACGTGCCGATCATTTTGACCCTAACAGAGATATTAAACACAATTCAAAAGATGAGTATACAATAGGTATAAATTACTTTTTGAAAGGTCAGGCATTAAAGTTAATACTTAACTATGTATTCTGCAACAATCAAAACGGACCGGCAAGCAACAGACTTATTGTCGGTACTCAAATTCTTATTTAAACAATAACATTGTTTTGCGTTCTGCCTTGAACAAATTCATTAATATTCTCCACAGTAGTACTTAGAATACGCTCAATTGCTTCCTGCGTATCATAAGCAATATGTGGTGTTATAATGGCATTGTTTAATCTCAATAATCTATCATTGAAAATTGTGTTTTGTAAAGATTTTGTATTAAGCCTGTCAATGTCATTCAAATAATCGCGATTTTCCATTGTTTCTTCGCTTTCCAGAACATCCAAACCTGCACCGCGTATTACTTTGTTTTTTAAGGCATTATAAAGAGCTTGAGTATCAATCAATTCGCCCCGGGCAGTATTAACTATAATCGCATTTTGTTTCATTTTATTGAAAGCTTTTTCGTCAAACAAATGATAATTATCTTTTGTTGCCGGAGCATGCAGTGTTATGAAATCAGAATTTTTTATAAGAGTTTCAAAATCAACGTATTGAACACCGTATTTTTCTTTTAAGTCATCTCTCTGGTACTTGTCATAGCCTAAAATTTTCATCCCGAAGCCAAACGCAATACGAGCACTTTCAGCACCGATTTTGCCAAGTCCTACAATCCCAATTGTCTTGCCGAAAAGTTCTATTCCCGTTGTATTTCTAGGAATTATGTCGGTGTTTCTCATAAACATATATGTACTTGTAACACGTCTTGCTACGTCCAAAAGAAGTGCATAAGCAAATTCCGCAACAGTCATATTACCGTAATTCGGTGTTGTTTCAACAGCAATACCATGTTCTTTGCAATAATCTGTATCAATATGATTAAACCCTACAGAACGAAGTGCAATAAGTTTGAGATTTGGGAACTTTTCTAAAACTTCTTTTGATACACGTGAAGTTGTGAAACAAGATATTATTTGTGCCTGTTTTTGTTTATCTGTTAATTCAGTCATATCATTCAAAGAATTTTCCACATATTCAATGTCGAATTTACCGTCAAAAGCAGCACTTAGAAACTTTTTATCAAAGTTATCCGCATCAAAAAAAACTATTTTTGTCATAATTTTTTCCTTTATATTTTATATTGTCCAAGAAGGATAACATAAACCAAAAAATAATTTAATAAACTTTCAGACACAATAATGTATATAATAAAATCTTAAAGAGTTTTTAAAAACCTGTCAAAAGCTTCTTGCCCTTGCTTCGTGCGTTTAAATACACCTGCATCTTCAAGAACTTTTACAAACACTAATCCTGCTTCCTGTTCAAGAATACCCATTATATTGCTCTCTGAAATATCTTTATATTTAGGCAAAAATTCTTCTGCCCAGTCTGCATGTTTTTCAATTAATTCGTTTTCACGAATATTTTTTCCAGCAAGTATATATTCCGCAAGAAGTTTTAACTCATTATCCAAGCGAGAAGGTAGCACAGCCAGCCCCATAACTTCTATCAACCCGATATTCTCTTTTTTTATATGATGAAGTTCCTTATGCGGATGGTAAACTCCAAGTGGATGTTCTTCTGTTGTAATATTATTTCTCAAAACCAAATCCAACTCATATACATCGTCTTTTTTTCTAGCAATAGGAGTTATAGTATTATGAGGTTGTCCGTCTGTTTCGCTAAAAATAAATACCGCATCATCCGAGTAATTACGCCATTTACTTAATATATAATCAGCGAATTCTACAAGTTTTTCACTTTCTCTATGACGTATACGAATTACAGACATAGGCCATTTTACTATGCCTGTTTCAATATCATCAAAACCTTTTACCTTATAATATTTTTCAACTTCTGCTCTTGCCATACCGAATTCATAATTGCCGCCCTGAAAATGGTCATGAGAAAGGATAGAACCGCCTACAATAGGCAAATCAGCATTAGAACCCACAAAATAATGAGGAAATTTTTTTACAAAGTCGAACAATTTTCTAAAAGTGCCTGCATTAATTATCATAGGAATATGCTTGCTGTTTAGCAAAATACAGTGTTCATTATAATATACGTATGGAGAATATTGAAAATACCACTGTTCATTGTCTATTTCAATCGGGATAATTCTGTGATTTTGGCGTGCAGGGTGATTTACACGACCTGAAAATCCTTCGTTTTCGGCACAAAGCATACATTTAGGATAAGAACTTTGTTTAGCGTTTTTTGCCGCAGCAATAGCTTTCGGATCCTTTTCCGGTTTTGAAAGATTTATTGACAAATCAAGTTCGCCGTATTCTGTTTGAACTTTCCAACACAAATCTTTTTTAACTCTGTATCTTCTAATATAATCTGTATCTTGAGAGAACTTATAAAACCAATCAGTTGCAGACACAGGTGAGTGTGAATACAACTCATCAAACCAAGTTATGACATCATGAGGCGGAGGCACAATACATCCCATAATTTTAGTGTCAAGCAAATCTCTATAGACTATGCTGTCTTCTATCAAACCTTTTTCGACAGCATAATCCAGAATTTCTTTTAAAACCCTCTCCAAGTTTATATTAATAAACTCAGTTTCAGGTTCTTCATATTCATCGAGATGAAGCACTTCCAATATACGGTTGACTGTGTAATTTTTATCTTCAGCCGTTATTAAATCATTTTGAATACCATAAATAATAAGCTTTTTAATAGCTTCGTTTATCATTTTTGATAGCCTTTCGGATGGTTTTTATGCCATTTCCATGCTGTTGCAATAATTTCTTCCAAATCTGCGTGTTCAGGTTTCCAGCCTAAAATTGCTTTTGCTTTTTCACTGGAAGCAATCAACTGTGCAGGGTCTCCGGCACGTCTAGGTGATACAATTGCAGGAATTGGATGACCGGTAACTTTTCTTGCTGTTTCAATAACTTCTTTAACACTAAATCCAACTCCGTTACCTAAATTGAATATATTACTTTCTTTGCC
>JBKUMA010000073.1:0-7257 GCA_046955055.1 Candidatus Gastranaerophilaceae bacterium | reverse complement strand
TTCAATAGCTGAACGCAATGAGGTTGAATCTTTAGCACCTTTCATCGCATCCAAACCGCTAGAAGAATTACCTCCTTGTGCAGATGTTGTAGATGTTGTTCCTTTTGTTGTTGATGTTGAGCCTGTTCCTTTTATATTCAAGCCGCCCAGTTCGCCAATACCTTTTTGAAGCATTTGTAGCCCCATCATTGCAACAGCATATTTATTCATAGAATTATTATTGTTGCCAACAGTAAATTGAGGTACAGCTGAATAAACATAACCTTGATTTGTTACGTTGCTAAATCCTGTATTACTATTCAAACTTGCTCTTAATCCAGAGTAGTCAAATTTATTCGAATACAAAGCCATAATATTATTGCGATTTGCAAATTGGAAAGAAGCAGCACCAATTCTGCTGCTGTCCGAACGAGTACCGACGCGTGTAAATACTTCTGATCTTGAAGAAGAAGCTATTCTTGTGGAAGCTGCTGTTTTTACACCGCTTGAAACCTTCGTTGTACTACCTGATTTAGAGTCTGACAGCACAACTTTTTGACCGCTGCTTTTAGCAAGTCTTTGAGAAGAATATGAAATTCCGGGTTTTTGTACTGACATTTTTACTCTCTCTTATTTTTACTTCTTAAATATATAAAAACTTTTTATTCTAAATGATTTCATCAATACCCTCTTTTGTTACAAAAGTTAACATGCTAAAACTCATGCTGTGAGCTTGATTTGAATAATCGACCTAATTTTATTATTCCCATATTTTTATAAAAAAAATTGCTTTAAATGTTAATAATATTTATATTCATAAATTCATTTAAAATCAAACAGGCATGAGTTGTTTCAAGATATGCAAGAGTTTTTAACATTATGTTTACAAAAGTTATGTAAATTTTTTGAATAAAAACTTTTTATATGTAAATTGGCACCAAATGACATTCTTTAGTTTTCAACAAAAATTAATTGTAAAAAGATTGGCATGGATAGTTAAAAGAATGTTTATTTTTTTTTGTTTTATTCTATTATGGATATACATCTTGGGAGTGGGGATTCCAATAAGGTACATTTGCCTTATACATCCTTTGCTCTAGAAATTTATCCATCCTCAGACCGATTACATATGTGAGTCAATCAGTTAAAATATGGATAGAGGAAATTAGTTTTTATTTGGAGGTAGTGAGACAGTGTTAGAACATGGTTACATTCAGATCTATACAGGAGACGGAAAAGGTAAAACTACAGCATCATTAGGATTGGCTTTAAGGGCGTTAGGTCATGGATGGAAAGTTCTTATCATCCAGTTTACAAAAGGCGACAGTGCTACTTCTTACGGAGAAATTGTTTCTTCATCTAAATTTCTTCCAAACCTAGATGTTGTTCAATTCGGTATGGATAGAGTATGCTACTCTCACAACGTTTGCATGGAAGACTACAAAGAAGCAAAAAAAGGCTGGGAGTTTGCTAAAAAAGCTATCAACTCCGGTGAATACCAACTTATCATCTTAGACGAAATTAACATCTGTACTGCTATGAATATGATTAAAGTAAGCGATGTTAAAGAAACTTTAATGCATAAACCTGAAAACTTAGAAATTGTTTTAACAGGAAGATATGCACACCCTGAACTAAAAGCTATGGCACATCTTGTTACAGAAATGAAACCTATCAAACACTATTTCGACATGGGTGTTATGGCAAGACAAGGTATAGAATATTAAATAAATAAGTTAATGTAAATCCTTTTTGTTTCAGAAAATGAAATACCGGACGTTCTTAAAATTAAGAATGCCCGTTTTTTTTGCGATGGATACAGAAAATGTAGTTTGTTTAAGTTGTTATGTAATAAAACTCAATATTAATTTGCACAAAGGCATGTTTGTATTATTATATTTATGGTTACACTAGTTTGATAGGCTTTGCCCTAGTTTAGAACAACGAAGAAATTGACTTCAAAACTTCTGAATGAAACGGTATAACCCGTAGTACAACACAACATAAGGAGAAGAAAGATGCCAGCAGCATCAATGATTGAACTTTTAGAAGCAGGTGTACACTTCGGTCACCAAACACAAAGATGGAACCCAAAAATGAAACCGTATATCTACGGTGCAAGAAACGGTATTTATGTATTAGACTTGCGTAAAACAACTGACTTGTTAGACAAAGCATACGAAGTAGTTAGAGAATACGCAGCTAAAAATAAAAATATCTTGTTCGTAGGAACAAAAAAACAAGCAGCTGAAGTTGTAGCAGAAGAAGCTACAAGAGCAGGTGCTTACTACATTAACAGAAGATGGTTAGGCGGTATGTTAACTAACTTTGAAACTATCAGAGGACGTGTTAACAAACTTAGAGAATTAGAAGAATTCATGAACAGCGGTCATACTGAAAAACTTCCTAAAAAAGAAATCGCTCAATTAAACCGTGAACTAGGCAAATTAAGCAAAACTTTAGGCGGTATTAAAGATATGAGAGGATTACCTGAATTAATCTTTATTATTGACCAGAAGAAAGAATTAATTGCTATTCAAGAAGCAAATAAATTAAACATCCCTGTTATATGTTTAGCTGATACAAATGCTGATCCTGACGGAATTGATTATATCATCCCAGGTAACGATGATGCTATCCGCTCTATTAAATTAATCTCTTCAAAATTGGCTGACGCTATTTTGGAAGGTAAACAACTTAGAGAAAACAAAGCAGATACTTCTAAAAAATTAGAAGAAATTAAACCTGAAGATGCAGGCGTTAAAGAAGAAGTAACAGCAGAATAATAATTGAACTAAATAAGCAGCGGGTTCTAACACTCGCTGCTTGTTTTGTAAAAAAGGAGAGAACTATAATGAATATTACAGCTCAAATGGTAAAAGAACTTCGTGACAAAACAGGTGCAGGTATGATGGATGCTAAAAAAGCACTTGTTGAAACTGACGGAGATATGGAAAAAGCAATGGAAGTACTTCGCCAAAAAGGTATGGCTTCTGCTGATAAAAAAATGGGAAGAATTGCTGCTGAAGGTTTAATAGCAGCTTCTATTCTTGATAACAGCGGTGCTATGGTTGAAGTAAACTGCGAAACTGACTTCGTTGCTAAAAATGAAGAATTCAAAGAATTAACTGCAAACTTAGCTGAATTCGTTGCTAATACAAATCCGGCTGATGTTGATGCATTATTGGCTTCAACTTGCCCTCAATGCGGTAAAGTTATTTCTGAAATCATTAAAGAAAAAATTGCTTCTATCGGTGAAAAAATCACTTTCAGAAGATTTGTTCGTTATGAAGGCAACACTGCTTCTTATATTCACAACGGCAAAATCGGTGTTTTAATCAAAACTGACAAAAAAGATGATGAATTAATGAACGATATTTGCTTACATATCGCATCATCAGCTCCTGAATTTATTTCAAGAAGCGAAATTCCTCAATCAGTTATTGACCATGAAACTGAGATTGAAATGGGTAAAGAAGATTTATTGAAAAAACCTGAAGCTATCAGAGCTAAAATTGTTGAAGGCAGAGTTAATAAATTAATGGCTGGTAGAGTTCTTTTAGAACAACCATTCATCAAAAACCCTGATATTACAGTAGGACAACTGATTGAAGGTAAATTAACAGTTGAACAATTCACAAGATACCAATTAGGTGAAGGTTTAGAAAAACGTCAAGAAAACTTTGCTGACGAAGTTATGAACCAAATCAAAGGTTAATTTATTAATAAACTCAAGAAAAAAGACTGACTTATTAAGTCAGTCTTTTTTTTAATCTAATAAATATTTTGCAGAGCATGCTGGTCCACCCTTTTCTGCATTTTTATCGCATGCATACATTTCCGTATCCATGAACCCCGGTGCTCCACCAGGAATTGGCTTTTTTAAATTACTTATATCTACAACAAAAACATCTCTACCTATTACATTTGGTTTTTTCTTACCGTTTACATCAACAGAAATCTTACCTGGCTCAGATGTATTAGCATCTAATGCAATAATATAATCAGTCATAATAAAACAAGCTGAGGGGTAATACCCTAATACCCAGTAACCTGAATTAACTCCATTTAAATACTTATAGCCAATCCCACGCGAACCAGACGAGGTAGATTCTTTCGAACCTATTAATCCACCATCTTCAGACCAGCATTTCCAGTTACCATCAGCATTAAGACCTGATTTAATAACATTTAAATACTTATTTATGACTGCAGATGTAGTGTGAGGAAACACCTGTCCAGTTTCAGCAAAATTTGGTGCTTCTGCCTCAAGCACTTCTTTAAAAGTATTAACTTGATAGTCATCAGCCATCCTCGCTGCAGCGTTTGACAAATCAGAGTAAGCTTTTTTCCACTGCTTTTTAAAAGTATAATCTTGAATATTCTGCATAATACCTGGTATAAGCAACGCTGCAACAATACCAATTATACCAAGTGTAATTAAGACCTCAGCCATAGTAAACGCAATTTTACCAACATTGTTTAACTTGTCTACGTGCGTAGCACCTTCTGCTAAAGTAAATGCAATTCTGTTATTGCGACGCGGCAAGCCAGCTTTTGAATCATTATTAATAATGTGATATTTCATATCACTAGTATAACAGCTTTTAAATAAATTACAAGTGACTTGAAAACCTTTAAGGAGCTTTAAATTTTCGCCCCCCCCCCGGTACTACGTACGTAGTCACTCTGTGCCGGTGTTGCATTATCGCAAAGATGCTCGTTATTTGGGTTTTGCATAAAATTAACTAACTTTGAATTTAATGATTTTTTCATTCTTCTTGCTCCTTTTGTATAATTATAACAAATTTTCTGTTACTAATCAACAGCAAAAAATATTTTTTTCTTTTTTTTAATCCTTAAGAAGGGTTGAAATTCACTAAAAATCTGTTATTATGTACATAAGGAGTTTCAAATATATTGAGGAAGGATTTTGTATGAATGATTTAAAAATAAAAGAAATCAGTTCTTTCACTGAAAATAATGTAAAAAAAACACATATAATTATTAGCGAAAACGGTATAGATACTGAAATTACTCTTGAAGGCGAAGGCAAATTAAAAGCTGCTGTTGAGGTTTAGACCTTTTTCCAAAAGCAGCTTTTATATTCTTTCTCACAAATTGAATTTATTAAAATTTCAAATCGTTTATATTTACATTTCTTGGCTCAGCAAGAATTGAAGGTTCTTCAAGATTAAAATTACTTCCATTGTCAAAAGAATTCAATTTAATACCAGGAAATTCTTTTGTTGTACGCGGAATTCTGTCATCCAAAAGAATAGTTTTACTTCTGTTGACTTGCGGAGCTACGCCGCCTTCCGGAGTTTCATACTTTGTATTTACTTCTTGTTTTTGAGTATTTTCTGTTTCTATAAAATCTAAAAGGAATTTTGCATCTTTAGCAATTACACCTTGAGCCGGCAATTTAGCACTTGTTTCAATCATTTGAACAAACTTGGCTGGATAATTGCCTTCAATATCGAAAACCTCATTATGGAAATTTTGGTATTTAATCGGAACAAAAACAAATGTAGAATTTGAAACACTCATAATGTTACCGGCAACATAATATCCTTCATGAAGCATAGTATCATCATTTAGTTTTAAATTAGACAATACTTTTATAGTAAAAGTTTGAGATGGATTTTTAAAAGAAAAATCCTGCATTGCTTGAACCGGAGCTGTTTTTGCAGAAACCGGCATTACAGTAAAACCTAACATAAGAGCAAAAATAAATAAGATTTTTTTCATTCCGTTTGTTCTCCAATTTTTATAATTGAATAATAACATAAGTTTTATATTCAGTCAATCTGTGTTAATCTTCTTAACCTTTATGAATAAAGATTTTAGGGCTGTTCAAAATTTACTTAACCGAATTATCAGGTTCAACCAACTCGTATTGATAATTAGGTTCTTCTGCCTTTTCTTCTTCTTTTGTCCTAAAATTTAGAAGAAAATTTTGGTATTTTTCTATAACAATGTACTCACCTTTTTCAACATATGAAAATGGAGAACTTTCATAAACCGCATTGACACTCGATTTTAGTCTGTTATCTTTTTCGTTTTTAACTGCACCCTCTATAGCATTGTAGCCCATTGAAAGACCTTTTACAAAGTAATTTCCAACACTTAATGCAGCAGATTTAGCAGCTTCACCTTTATTGAACTTTGTTGTGTACTTAGCCGTATAATCTTCCTTTATAGTATGTACATTCCCAAATCTGTCTTTATATTCATATGGCACAAAAGAAAAAGTTGCATCACGTTTCAATCTTTTAGGGTCTTGCACATCTACAATCTTACCTTTTAAAATATCACCCTGATTAAGAGTAATATTTTCATCTAGAACAAGTTCATCAATAACTCTTACAGATATAGTTGAAGGAGGGTTTTCTGTTGAAAAGCCTTCCATAGCCTGTACATGAATAGTTTTTGCCATAACAGGTTGAGACAACATTAGAAACATTCCAAATAAAACAATTAACGACCTTTTCATAACTTTTCTCCGAATATTATATTTACAATATAGCATATATTTATAATAAACTTCAAGATATTAATTTTTAGAAAATAAAGGTTTCAAATACTGTCCTGTATATGATTTTTTACACTTAGCCACTTCTTTTGGCGTTCCTTGAGCAACAATCTGACCGCCGCCGTTACCGCCTTCAGGACCCAAGTCTATAATATGGTCGGCAATCTTGATTAAATCAAGGTTATGTTCAATCATCAAAATTGTGTTCCCCTGATCTGCAAGCTGTTGTAATATCTTACTTAGTTTATCCAAATCATACCAGTGCAGCCCTACAGAAGGTTCATCCAATAAATATAAAGTTTTGCCAGTTGCACGTTTATTCAATTCTGATGCAAGTTTAATTCTCTGTGCTTCACCGCCTGAAAGCGTTGTTGCACTCTGTCCGAGTTTTATGTAATCCAAACCGACGTCATTAAGTGTTTGCAGTTTATGCTTAATTGAAGGAATATTTTCAAAAAAAGCGAGAGCTTCTTTAACACTCATATCCAAAACATCAGAAATAGTTTTGCCTTTGTACTTAACTTCGAGCGTTTCACGGTTGTAACGTTTTCCCTTGCAGACATCACATTTTACATAAACGTCAGAAAGGAAATTCATTTCAATTTTTAATAAACCGTCACCTTTGCAGGCTTCACATCGTCCGCCTTTAACATTAAAACTAAATCGTCCTGGTTTGTAACCTCTAAGTTTTGCTTCATTAGTTTTTGCATACAAGTCTCTTATATGCGTAAACAAGTCAGTAT
>JBKUMA010000072.1:0-7278 GCA_046955055.1 Candidatus Gastranaerophilaceae bacterium | reverse complement strand
AAGTCAATAAACAAAACGTAATAAATGAAATTATAAATATATATTATAATTTTGCCCAATTATTATAAAATAAATTCAAATATATTGAAATAATTTAATATTTATTAATAAAAACTATTAAATTATTTTAGTTGATTGGTGTTTTATAAATTGTAAAATTATTGCATGGATAATAAAAAACTTTTAGGGCAGAGAATAAAGCATTATAGAAAAGCCAAGAATTTGACACAGGAGCAGCTTGCAGAACTTGTCAGTATGGAACCTAATTCTATAAGTATTATTGAATCAGGAAGAAATTTTCCTACGTTGAACTCTCTTGAGAAAATTGCAAATGCTCTTGATATAGAATTGAATATATTATTCAGATATAGACAGATAAAGGATAATTCTCAAATTATTGATAAAATAAATCATGAATTGACAAAGTTAAACGATGAAAAGCTTGAAAAAATACTTTTGTTTATTGAAGATTTCATTTTGTAGAAAAAACTATTTTCCAATACAGAAGTGGTCAAATATATTGTTTAAAATGTCGTCTGTAATTACTTCGCCTGTTATTTCATCAAGAAACAGTAGTGCAGATTTTAAATCAATAGAGATTAAATCTTGAAGTTCATTTATTTTTGCGGCATTTAATGCATTTATTAAACTTTCTCTACATTTATACAGACAGTCCTGTTGACGGTTGTTTGTTATAAATTCTGTATCTTCAATAGAATAGTTGCAGGCTGCTTTTTTAATTTTTTCTTTTAGTTCATCAAGCCCTTCTTTTGTTTCTGTTGACAAATAAAATGTATCTTTAAAGCGATTTTTTACAAGATCGCATTTGTTAGCAATAATTATATGATTTTTGTCCTTGATAAGTTCAAGAATTGCTTTGTCATCTTCATTCATTCCGGTAGAAGAGTCATACAAAAATAAAACCAAATCAGCTTCATCTGCCGATTGTTTGGAAAATTCAATTCCTATTTCTTCAACTTTGCCAACTTCTTCACTTTCTCTGATTCCCGCTGTGTCAATTAAAGTGATGGCAACATCCCAGTCAAGTGTTTCTTTTAATACATCTCTTGTGGTTCCTGCGATGTCAGTTACTATTGCACGTTCAACATTTAAAAGTGTGTTGAATAAAGAGGATTTGCCTACATTTGGCTTTCCGACTATGGCAATTTTTATTCCCTGACGCATAATGTTTGATGACTTTGCTGCAGAAAGTATTGTGTCAATTTTTTGCAAAGTATTTTCAAATTCGTTTATCAAATAATCATATTCAGGTTCTTTTACATCTTCCGGAAAATCAATTCCGGCAACTATTTTAGAAAGTGTATTAAAAATATCTTCTCTAATTTCTTTTATTTTTTGTCCCAAAACTCCGGCAAGATTACCTGTAGATTTTTGTGCAAAATTTTGTGTTTTAGCGTGGATTAAATCAGCCACTGCTTCGGCTTGTGACAAATCCATTTTTTTATTTAAAAATGCACGTTTGGTAAATTCTCCTCTTTGTGCAGTTCTTGCTCCATTTTTTAAAACAAGTTCAAGAATATTGCGTACAACATTAATACCGCCGTGACAATGAATTTCGATTACATCCTCTCCTGTATAGCTGTGAGGAGATTTAAAGGGAAGGATTATAACCTCATCAATTTTCTTGTCGCCGTCGCACAACCAGCCATGAGAAATTTTACCGGCTTCAAGATTTTGTTTTGAATAAATTTTGTTAATAATTTCAAAACTTTTATCGCCTGATATTCTTATTACTCCTACTCCGCCTGTGCCTATAGGAGTGGCTATTGCAGCTATTGTATCAAATTCCTGTATAATATTCATAAGAATATTATACAGGAAAAATGAATTTTAAGTTTATTATAAACTTTCTTTACCGCTGCCCCATTTATTATTTGCCCATGCTTTAGCAATTGCAGTTACTCCAGGAGCTCCTGCAATAGTTCCTGCTGTAGATACAATATTAGATGCTAGATTTGCATACATTTGCTGTTGTCTTAGTTTGGCTTGATAAGCTTCGGCATTATATTTGTTTCCTGAAGCACTGTTTTGTGCTGCAGCATTCATAAACCCAGTAGCTGTTTCGTTCATAGAGTTATAAACATCGCTCAAGAAGTTCAAATATGTATAACGATTAGATAATTCGTTATTAATTAAGCTGTCACGTTGTGACATAACGTCTTGGGCAAGAGCTGCATACGAGTCAGAACGTTTGTCTTCGATTTTGTTTAGTTGATCCATAAATGATGAATTATCAAAATTTCCAAAGCGTCTTGCAATATCAGTTTTTAAACTCTCAAGCATAGGAGAATAAGTATCTTCGATAACTTTTTGCCCTTGTTTTGTATAAGCTGACAACTGGTCGTTAAAACCTTGAAGAGTTTGCGGTGAAAAAACGTTCACCTGTGATAAACCGTCAGCAAAAGAATTTTGTGCATAATCATATGCTTTTTTTTCGGCATCTGACATATTGTAATCCGTATAGACATTGTTGCCTTTTCTATACGAAGTAGCCTTTGTTTGACCATTCAAAGTGACTGTACCACCTGAATATTCAGGGTAACTAGATTTTCCCATAGTTTTGTTCCTTTCTGATTACTAATCAAAACAAGAACAAATATTTAATGAATTTAAAGCGTTGACTCAATTATTATAGCATATAAGGTGCGGTTTTGTAAAGATTTATTTTTGAAGTATAATAAATTTATTATGAATGGAATAAATTTAGATGATATTAACCAATTGGTTGCGGAAAAAAATTTTGAAGAGGCTAAAGAATTATTAGCCGAATTTTTAGATAATGATGAAAAAAATGTTGAAGCATTGAAACTTCTCGGACTTTGCCATGTGAATTTGAATGAGTTTGAAGAGGGAAGAAGCGTTTTTGAAACTGTAGTGAAATACAAAGATGATGCTTCAAGCTGGTTTTATCTTGCTAGCTGCTATGATAACCTGAATGATTTTTTGCATGCAATTCCTGCCTATGAGGAAGTAATCCGTTTAAGGGATAATTACATTGATGCATATAAAAATCTTGCGGTTGTGCATGTTAAAAACAGAGAGCCTGAAAAAGCTGTTGAACTTTGCAAAAAAGCTATTGAGTTTGAGAAAGAGGACTATACGCTTTATTACATTGCCGGCACAGCTTATATGTCTATGAAAAAGTTTGAAGAAAGTTTGTATTATCTTGAGAGTGCTCTTAAATTAAATCCAAATCATTCCCAATTATATAATAATTTGGGTACTTCATACGTTACCATTGGCAATTTGGAAAAAGCTTATGAGAATTTTATCAAAGCAAGTGAGTTAGATCCTCAAAATTCTATTACTTATTACAATATTGCGTCAATATTGCAATTACAAAATAAGCATGAAGAGGCTTGCGGTTACTTTGAAAAAGCTTATAAAATTGAGCCTCAAGACAGTTATATAGTTGCACTTGCTTTATCTGAGGTTAAAGCAAAAAAGATTGACAGTGCAATCAGCCATTATAAATTGCTGATATCTCATCATCCTGAAAAACCTAATTTTCAGTATAACCTTGCTTGCTGTTACGAAATGATAGGTGAGTATAATTATGCAATTGGTATTTTGGCTCATTTGGTTTTACTTAATCCAAAATCTGTTACTATGTCGCAAAAGCTTGCAAATTTATATATGAAAATAAATCAGCCGCTTAATGCAAAAGAAATTTATGAAAAAATTATTCTAGGCGGAAGTGTTTCGTTTGAAATATATTATGAGTTCGCTCATATTTGTGCAAAAACCGGCGATATGGACAAAGCCGAAAAGATTTTGAAAAAGGTTATTGATTTAAATCCTGATTATGCACCTGCTCATAAAGATTTGGGTGTTTTATATCTTCGTAAAAGGCTGTTCGACTATGCGGAAGATGAATTTAATATGGCTTTAAAATCAGCACCTGAGGATTTTGCAATTGTTTTTGAATATGCAAATTATCTGCACTCAACTACGAATTTTGAAAAGGCTGATGAATATTACCAAAAAGCATTGGGAATTTGTCCGGAAGATGTTGATGCCCTTGGATTTTCAGCCTTGAATAAAATCCATCTTAAGGATTTTGATAAAGCTTTTGAACAAGTTAAGCTTGCGATTGAAAAGGCTCCGAATATGAGTTTTCTTCAATATATAGCAGGTAAAATCATGTATCTAAAAGGCGAATTCGATGAAGCAAAATATTATTTAATAAAATCATATGAAACAGAGAAGACTCATGATGTAGAAAATCTTCTTGGGCTTTGTTACTTTGAACTTGGTAATTATGAACAAGCTAATCAAATTTTTGAACATAT
Source organism: Candidatus Gastranaerophilaceae bacterium (assembly GCA_046955055.1). Classification (GTDB taxonomy): domain Bacteria; phylum Cyanobacteriota; class Vampirovibrionia; order Gastranaerophilales; family Gastranaerophilaceae; genus JBKUMA01. The sequence continues at coordinate 2,965 of JBKUMA010000072.1, read as the reverse complement.
GCTAAGCGAAAATCCTATGAATGTAAACCTTTTACTGAGCAGTGCAAGATGTTATGAAAAATTGAATAATGTTGACAAAGCTCTTGAACTTTGTGAAAAAATTACCGATGCTTTTCCTGAATGCGAAGAAGCACAGGAAATGATAAGAAGAATTTCTTAAGTTAATAATTTAACAGTCCAAAAAACCGGCCTTTCGATGACGGTCGGTTTTTTGTTGTCAAAATATTTTAGTATCCCTAATTCTTTTTCTCAAAAACTATATTAGACCTAACACTTTTTTGTACCAAGAAAAAGTTTCAAGTTCCAATCCGTTGAATGTTGTTTTTAAACATTGATTCTTTAAATAGTTTTCAAATTCATCATTAAACTTTGATTTCATTCTTTTTGATTTTGTTGTTTTTGAAGTTAACACTGTCATAGACCTTCTCCTTTTTAGTTTCCGTTTTTTTCCATTAGTGACCCCATATATAATCTGTGTATAAATTATAACATCATTTGACAAGTTTTTCTAGTATTCTAAAGTATTAATACTTTAGGATTTCAAGCTATAATTTAAGAAATCGGCTGTAAATTTTTATTAACTTTGATTGTTTAATTAATAATTGCTATATTTAATATTTAATGCCAGGTTGTTTGCAGGGTGAAAAACATCACCTGCAGAAAGATGAGAATACGACTTTTGTATTTTTTTAATTAATCTGGATGGATTAGGATCGAAATAAATATCTGCATATAATACTACACCTTTTTTTACAATATTTTCATCTCCGGTTGTATAAATATTAGGATACTTTTTTTCTAATGCTCTGTGTGCCATTGCGTTAAGTGCAAGACAATTTAGTTCTTCCTGAATTGAACTGTCACCGTCTAAGTCTTTTGCATGTCCGGCTTCATGAAATATCGCTTCTGTAATTGCAAGGATTACAGCTTTATTTTTGGTGTTTTTATAAATTTCGTTTATTTTAATAGATTTTGTATCAACATCCCACTGTGCGTGAATATCATTTGAGGGTAGTTTTGCAAATTTAACATTAATATTGTTATTTTTGATGAAATCATATGCCTCTTTGCCGTTAGAATATGGTGGACGGCTGCCGAGTTTATGAATATATTTTTTGTCATCGGATGAAAATTCTATATTTTTTAATTCATTTAACGCCGTTTTTAAAATGTCTGATTCTTTATTATTTTGTTTAAAATATGTATAACTTTTTAAATTCACAGGATTTATAGTAATCATTGTTTTATGTTATCATGTTTTATTTGAAATTGGAATATTCATGTTAAAATTTTTGTATGATTTTAATTGGCGAAAATATACATATTATTTCAAAAAAAATAAGAGAAGCATTAATAAATTTTGATGAAGATTTTTTAAAAGGATTAATTAAAATTCAAAAAAATTTAGATTATGCGGATTTGAATGTTGGTCCGGCAAAGTCGCAGATGAAAGGTGTTTTATGCAGGCTCGCAAAGTTGGTTGAAAACAATTCTGATTTGGGCATTTCATTTGACACAACAAATTCAGAGGAAATTAAAGAGGCTTTAAATTGTACTAAAAAGCCTGAAAAGTGTTTTATAAACAGCACAACATATGATGAAGATCGTCTTGAAAAAATGACTGATTTGGCAGATGAGTATAACTGTAATTTGATTGCATTGACTTTGAGCAAAGAAACAGGAATTCCAAAAAGTGCTGATGGAAGGCTTGAAATTGCTTTTGGTATTTATGAAAAATGTTTGGAAAAAGGAATTGATTCTGAAAAAATATATTATGATCCTCTGACTCTGCCTATTTGTGTGGAACAGTCGCAGGCAGTTGAGGCTTTGCACACAATTCAGATGATAAAAGAAAGTTTCGATCCTCCTGTAAAGACAGTAGTTGGTTTGTCTAATATTTCAAACGGCTGTCCTGAAAACATGAGGCCTTTAATAAACAGAGTTTTTGGTGTGCTTGCATATGGTGCAGGTTTAGACGCTGCTATTATTGATGCAAAGGATATTGAATTAGTCAGAATTTTTAAAATGCTTGAAAAAAATCAACCTGAAAAATCCGTTGATTTTTTGTATATAAGGCTTTCTGATATGATAAGAAATTTTTCGGAGTTAGAAGATGTTGATTTCGACGCTACTTCGAAAGATGAAACTGAGATAATAAAATGTGCAGAAATTATTTTGAATAAAAAAATATACTCTCACAGCTTTACACAAATATAATTCTTTGCTAATATGTTATTGTATAAATAAAGTTTAAATGGGGAGCGGAACAATTAGAAATCAGTTATTAATTTCAGCATTAGTTTCTTTAGCATTATCAGGTATTCCTGCATATGCACATATGACGCCTGAGGCAAATTCTTTGTACCAGCAGGCTTGTTCTGCGGAATACCAGCAGGATTATAAGACAGCAGCAGAAAAGTTAAATCAGGCTCTTCAGATTGTCAGTGATGATCCTATGCTGTTAACCAAACTTGCAGGTATTTACAGTGAAATGGATGAGTATGATAAGGCTTTGGAAATTTATACTAAAGTTTTGGAGCTTCGTCCCTCTGATGCCTTTGTATATATTAGTATAGGAAGTATTTATGAAAACCAGGGCAAATATCTTGAGGCTTTGCAAGCATATAACAAAGCTATGGAGATTTTCCCTAATTACAAATATAATTATTTGAATATAGCTAATGTTCAATATCAACTTAGAGATTACAAATCTGCTATTGACAGTTATAACAAATTTCTATCAACATATTCTCAACACTGGGAAGCAAGAGAAAGTTTGGCTAATTCTTATCTTGCAGACGGAAATTGCCAAAAGGCAGTCAACGAATATGACAACTTGTATTCAAGAAATGTAGCAGGATTTAAAGATTTTTCAAATTACGGCTTGGCTTTGTTTCAGATAAAGAATTATGAAAAGGCTTCTGAAATGCTTGAAAAAGCGGTTGAACTCAACCCTGATAACACC
>JBKUMA010000071.1:0-7295 GCA_046955055.1 Candidatus Gastranaerophilaceae bacterium | reverse complement strand
GGGTAATTTATATTATCAAAAAACATATCTTTAAATGCTTTTATATCTTTGTAGAACGAACAGTCAATTATTTTTCCTATTTCGCATAAATCAATAAACAATTCACCGATTCTAATTTTGGCTTTAATAATTTTGCTGCTCTCGATGTATTTTTGAATTGTTTGTAAATGAGTAAATATTTTTTTATAATAGTTTAGAATTACAGATTTCTTGGCAGGAAGAAGCGATTTAAAATAATTCATAGTTTGGTCATAACCGCTTTTTATTAAACACTCTCTTTTGTCAGTCGGTATATTAAAATCTACAACTATAATATCTCCTGTATTTAAGACTATGTAATCAAATTTGTCGCGTTTGGCATATATATCAGTCACAAATTCTGTAGCCAAAGCTGTCATACAGCTGTAAACGGCATTAGCAAAGTCTAAAGCATTCATATCGTTGTCTTCTATAAGACCTTCAAGTCTGAATTCAAGTATTCTTTCCCCGTCAATAACCAGATTTTTAGATAATTTCCACATAGGCCAGCTTTTTTGTAAATCTCCGTCTACAAGCAGAGTATTATTATATTCAATTGGCTTCATAAGTCCGGGCATACTGGAAGAAATTCTGACGGCTTTTGCTATTTCATAATCAGGTGTTTCAAATCTTGAGAATTCCTTGCATTCAAAATTAGATAAATCTGTTGTTATAACTACAAGATTTTTTTCAATGTCCTTAAAAGTAACTGCTCTCATACAGCCTTTTTTATACTTATCACCATAATACTTTTGCTCGATTAAATCCCTAAGCCACTCAAGAAAAACTTCTCCTTTGCTGATAGCAAATTTAGGCCCTATTCCCAATTGTATATCTCTAAAAAGTTCAAAGTTTACCTTAAGGAATATTTCTTTTAATTCTTTACTGTCATATCCAACAGCCAAAAGTGCAGCAATTATAGAACCTACTGAAGATCCGGCAAGGGTTGTCGGATTAATCTCAAGTTCTTCAAGTGCTTTTACAGCACCTACATATGATATCCCTCTTATTGCACCGCCTCCGAAAAGGCATGTATATTTCAAATAATTTTTATCCATTCTCTGATTATACTATTATCTAAATTTTATACCTGTATCAAACAATGTATTTTTATAATATTTTATATCATTTGAAGGTAATATATAACTTTTTCTAAGTTTTGTGTAAGGCACAAATACTCCAAATACCTTGCTTTCATATACGAGCACCCAATTGTTGGAATTTTTCAACTTATTATACACCGGATAATATTTTTCGATAATCATACAGTCAGGCGGATATTTTACTAATACTTCATCCCAGCCAGGATTTACAAGATAGAATTTTTTCAGTAAAGGTACCATAAAGTCATAATAAACTTCTTCATATCTGCCGTCCATGAATATTAAGTTCTGAGGATATAATTTGTATGATACATAGCTGCCAAGCCCAAAGTTTACAAGAATATTGCCTTTAATATTATTTTCTTTTATAAATTCAACTTCTTTAACCGGATATGTTTCAAAATCCAGAGGTAGTGAAAGCTGTTTGGCTGTCAACGCAAAAATTGACATAAACAGAATTAAGCAGTAAACCAATTTATCTTTATAAGGCGGGAATTTTACATTTTTTATTAAAGCGTAAAAATCTTCGTATGTAAAAGCCACAGCAGAGATTACAAATAAAGGTATGAGTTTTACATGAATAATTGATAAATAAAGTGTTGATAAAAGAACTATTACCTTAACTTTATCTGCATTTTTATACCATTTTTGAACAGATTCATTCTTAATTGTTTTATAATTCTTTATTACTTCAATTATTACAGTGAAGAACATAAATATTTTAAACGGTATCTGTTTAAATTTATGAAACTTAGAAAATATACCCCACCATTCCATAATATCAGGGCGTTTCATTGTATTTGCTACTAACAAGAATTTAATGTAATTGTATCCCCAAGGGTTTAAAAGCATGCAAAATATCGAAATGATTAATATATTAATATATTGTTTGAAAGGTTTATTATTAAGATATTCACCGATTGCATACATTAATATTAGACCGATGCCAGATACAACACCACCATGTATATTATTCCAAAATATCGTAATTACAGGAAGTAAGTATATAAGTTTATTACTGCCCTTTCTCACTTTTTCTAATATATAAATGAATAGAGCAAAGAATAGAAAACTGAATAAATGGCATCTGACAGGATTATTTAAATTCTGCATTAAAGCCATTAATGCAAAGAAGTAGAATAGAAAATTGTAAGGGCATATATTTGTACGTAATTTTATGATTTTAGATAAAATAAAGAATATTCCAAATAGTAATACTGCTTGAAGAATTATCAGGCTATACGGTCCGAATAATTTCAGACAAAGATAAAATATTACGCCTGCACCCCATTCATGGTCCCACCATGTGTGAACCGATGTGTATGATAAAAAATCTGCCTTTAAAACATGTCCTCCATCAATAACTCCCATGCCGGCAATTAATCTTGCCCAAAGGTCGAAGTCAAAGTATTGTGCAGTTGTTGAAAATGCAAGTATTAAAAGAAATAATGTTGTATAAAATAATAAGGGTTTGTATTTTTTCATAAGCTCCATTCTAGCATAAAAAAAGCCGGTAAATATAAATAGATACCGGCTGATACATCACAATAAATATATATTAAATCTTTATTATGCTGCTTGTGAACATTCGATTTCACGAATCAAATATTCTGCAACCCATTCAAAATCTTTGTTGTCTTGAGCAGCTTTTTTAAGATATTTAACAGAAGCATCGCCAATTCTAATCAAAGTCATTGCAACAACACCTCTTTTAATACCTCTTACAACTTGTAATTGATCAACCAATTGTGGAAGAACTGCTGTTCCGATATTAACCAATTTGTTTTCTAATTCATTTTTAGTAGAGTTGTCTGCGTTTTCTAATTTTGAAAGAATTTCATTAACTGTTTCCATGTTTATCTCCATTACTTATTTATCATCTATGTTATTATTATAAGCTAAAAAATGTTTGAATATTGATTTCCTTACATAATCTTTATATCGTATAAAGATTTTCTTTATTTTCTCATTCAAAAGGTCTAGAAATAAAAAAGCAGGCATTATTTATGCCTGCTTATGTGTGTAATCACGTTTGGTTTATGAATAGATTTTAAAGGTTCTTTCAACGTTTTTGTCGATTACTGATTTAATTGAATCGTATTCAGTTTGTAATGAATTGTGTTCAGTATCTATATTTTTTAATTCCATATCATACTGTTTATCTTTTGATTCAATTTTATTCATAGCTTTTTTATATTCAGCTTCAGCCTTAGTTACAGCAACATCGTTATTTTGTTCTGTTATATCACTGCAATTTCCATACATGATGGAATTCCACTCGTTTGATTTGTTTACTTGTTCCATTGATACAAGTCCGCTTTCCAAAGCATACTTAATCCAGTCTGCACTTGAAGCAAGTCCGTCTGCTAGAACTTTGAAGTTATTCTTTTTGCCGTTGCCCATTCTTTCAAATAAATTTGTATACCATTGAGCTTTCTTTTCGGCATTGCCTGTGCCTTTTGTATCTGTACTGTCTATGTATGTAACATTTGGTTCTCCGTATAAGTCCATCATGTTTTCCAATGTCAATAAATCAAGTACGTTATGAAAATTTTCAGTAAAGCCTAATCCAGAATAAGACTCAAGAATTGATTGTATACCTTCTATTGTCATCAAACTAGGATAATCTGATGTTTTAATAGGTCCTCCATTGGCTTCAATTGCATTTTCACCAAATATGAATTGAGCCATTTGTTGACCTAAAGACATAAATTCTTCAGTACCGCTTACACCGCTGAACATACTAGGGTTAATGTTGTATTTTAATGAGTTTTCCCAAAGGTCAGCAGCATATTCAAATTCAGCTTGTAAATCAGCTTCAATTTCTGCTTGATAATATGTATATTTTGATTCAACAGAATAGCTTTTTTCTGCATCAACAGGATAGCTTGCTGTTTGATTAAATAATTCATCTAGGTTAATATTTGTTGTAAATTCAGGTATTCCGGCATTTACAGTAACGTTTCCATCGTCATCTTCATCTGTGTGTACGCTGTTTACTGTTAAAGTGCTTCCACTTTGAGTACAAGTAACACCTAATTTATCTGATGGTAATGGATCTCCATCTTCTGGAGGCTCGTTATCTATAGGACCGTTAATAATATAGCTTGAGCCTGATTTGGTAATTTCAATTCTTGCATTATCAAATATTAGATATAATTGGTTATCTGCAACTTTGATAACGTCTGAATATCCTGCAACATCTTTAACACCGTCTGCACCATAAGAACTTGTGTTATAATTACCATTTTGTTTTAAGTACTCTGTAGTTACAATTTCATTACCATCTTCATCATAAGAAATATTTTGATTTACAGTTGCCAAGTTATATTTAGCAAGAGCTTCACCTAATATACTCTTAACTTCTTTGTATAAAGCATTATTAGTTCCGCTAGCTAATTTACCGTCACTTGCAACGCTATCAATATAGTTCATGAAAGAGTTTATTTTGCCAGGATAGTAATTTGAGCTATAAGCTCCGTTATCGCCTTCATGCATACCAGAGTTGTTATTTTTTTCTGTATTTTGGACAAATTCGCTAAATCCAGTGCCTTCAACTGTATAACCTGCACCTTTTAAAACTTGGTCTTTAATACCATCCCAAGAATTTGCAAGCAAGCCATTATATGAAGTTGATAATTTTTCTGTATAATCTTGATATTTAAAATATGATTCGGAAGTAAGCAATGCTTGATAACCTTGGTATCCATTTGTACCATAGTACATTGCCTTCAATTCTTCTGCTGTATAGCCGCCTAATCCATCAACAGCACCGCTTTCATCAACATATTTTTGACCAAGGTTGTCAAAGTATGTTGTACCTCTAGTTATACCGTATGAAGATAAGAATTTATCAAGGCTTCCGTCAGCATTCATGTAGTTCTTAGCATCTTTTTCTGATACTAATAACATACCTGAAGAATTTGTTAAACCATATTGATTATTGTATTGGCTGTAATTAGTTAAAGCATTAAATGTCAAATTTTGGTATGATGTAGTATCATTAGCACCATAATTTGTATACATCATTTGTGCTTCATTTAAAGCTGCAACATAAGATTCACTAACTTGTGAACTTTCTGTTGCAAGACGCATCTTCGAATTGTTGATAAGCTGAGCTCTTAACTCGTTATCAGACATACGGGATGTTATTGATAATAATCTTGCTTGTGAAGCTGCCATTCCCATAGTAGATTCTGCGTCCTTTCGTTTCCTTAGTAACTTAGTATTCCTTACTATGGTGTATCGGCTATTTTTATCAAAAACTTTAAGAATTAGAAGAGAATTGTTACAAATCTGTTACAATCTCTTTAAAGCTTTTTCTAATCTGTCTAATTTCTTTTTATTTGTTCCTATGCCGCAAAGAAGCATAGTAGACATATCATTGGTTTTCTCATCCTCAATGCCAAACTTTTCAAATAGTATTTCTGAAAGTTCGAGTCCACTTAGGCCAGCCTTTTTTATTAAAATTTTGAGCGGATCATCTCCGCCAAAGTCGACGCTGCTACAAACATTTTTTAGATGTTCAATGTTTTCTATCAGTGTGCCAATATCTTGTCTGCCTTTTTTACTGTTTAAATAATTTATATTTGCTTCAATTGAAGCAAGAATAGGATATGACGGTGAAGTTGTATTAATCATACTTAATGCGTTTGCCGGGTCTATTTCGCAGTTAGAATGAAGCAATGCTGTAGGGTTTAATCCACCTGCAGTTTTATGTAAAGATTGAACAGTAAAATCTGAAATTCTCACTGCACTTTTAGGAAGTTTATTTGAAAATGGATACAATGCTCCATGTGCCTCATCAACAATTAAATATGTATTATATTTTTTGCACACATTTTTAAGAGATTTTATGTCAGATACAATTCCCTCGTAACTTGGTGAAGTTATAATTACAGCTTTGATGTCATCTTTTTTAAGGCATTCTTCTAAATCTTCTACTTTAAAGCTCTCAGGCACTCCCCATTCGTCATTAGTTTTTAAATCATAATAAATTGGTTTGCAGCCTGCAAGCTTCACTGCATTGTGATGAGAAGGATGAGCATCAGCCCAAATAAGAACTTTGTCGTTTGGGTTAGTACAAGACAAAACAGATGCGATTATACCGCTTGTAGAGCCGTTTGTTAAAAAACATGTATAATTTGTACCATATATCTTTGAAGCACGCTTCTCAGCGTTAGTAAGTGCTTCTTGTGGGTTATGTGCATCAGTTTCTGATATGTCATATTTATAAAATTGTCTGAACTTATTAAAAATAAAAAACTTCTGTCCATGCGAAGGCGTTGTAAACAAAAGTTTTCTATTATGTTTTCTTAGTAAATTTATAAGACTCATTACTTGTTCTTTATTTCTATACTTCTTTTTGCACAGTATTGTGTTAGTGTCATTTTGTCTTTGCTGTTGTGATAATTAAATCTTCCTGAAAGAGTAAATCCGCCTTCATTATTTTTTTCAATTCTTATTGGAGAGAAAATACATTGAACATTTTGTTCTGATGATAAAGGTATATTAATTGTAAATTCTCCTTCAATATTGATATTTTCTTTAGTTTTAAATCTCATACCGCCAGCCGAGATATCAAGAGTTGTAATTTTGTGAGAATGGTCTTGAGAATTTAAATCAAGGTCATTAATAAATTTGACACGTGTATATTGACGTCTTTGTAAGAATCTGTGCTTAGCAGGGTTAGCTATTGTAATTCTTTTTCCCTCAACGGATTCCGGATAAGAATCAAAATATAGAGTTCCATGTGTTGTTTGGGTATAAAATTCACAATAATTGTGACGCATAATACCTTCAGGTTCATAATCAAGTTCAACAATAAATTGTTTAGGTGAAACCTCAACTATAGTACCTTTATTTGCATTTTTAAAATCATGCGGAACAACTGTTATTCTCTTATCTTTTTCTATTAATTCTCTCATTATAATCCTCTTCAATTTTTGATATAACTATAATACAATATTATTTTAATTTTGTACATAAGTTTACAAAATTTTTTTTTATCTTAAAAAAGTGTATATCATATGTTATAATTAGTAAAAAGGAGTAAACAGTATGAAAAAATCATTAATCAAAAATGCTGTAAAATTCATGCAAAACCAAAGTTACGAATATCGTAGCGTTCATGCAGAATTGGCACAATGTGTCTACGTACGTAGTACCGGGGGG
>JBKUMA010000070.1:0-7359 GCA_046955055.1 Candidatus Gastranaerophilaceae bacterium | reverse complement strand
GTTTCAGATAAAGAATTATGAAAAGGCTTCTGAAATGCTTGAAAAAGCGGTTGATCTCAACCCTGATAACACCGCAGCACATGTTTCTCTGGCTCTTTCTTATCAGGAACTAGAAAAAAATGATCTTGCTCTTGCTCAATATGATGTAGTATTTAAACAAGAACCTAATTTACATTCAATCAGATTTGATTATGCTAATCTTCTTGCTGATTTGGGCAGAGATAATGATGCTGTTGCAAGTTATAAATTATACATTCAAAATTTCCCTAAGGATGCAAGAGCATACCAAAATTTAGGAATTGTGTATAAAAGACAAAATAATATTGATTTAGCAATTGCTAATTATGATAAAGCATTACAGCTTCAAAATGATAAAAAGGATGTTGATTTAATTGAAGATTTGGCTGAATGTTATCATATTAAAAAAGATTATCCGAATGCATTGAAATATTATGACGAAGTTTTGGCTGTTAAAAAAGATAATTACGATGTAAAACTGAACAAAGCACTTGTTCTTCACGCAATGAAAAATTACAATGAAGCAATTTCTTTGTATACTGATTTGTTGAAAACGAAAGACAATGCTGCTATTCAGAATAACTTGACATCTGCTTTAATTGCACAGGGGTATGTTTTTTATGATGAACAAAATTACTCTCTTGCGACCAATTGTTTTGAAAGAGCAATTCAAAGAGGGACAAAAGACAGCACAGCTTATTTTGGCTTGGCAAAGACATACAGAGCCTGCGGTGTAAATGATAAAGCAACCGAATTTTACGAAAAGGCAATATCTATGTCCCCTGAAAAATCCTTGTACAGCAATGAATTTGCGGATTTCATCTCATCTACATATAAAAATGATGTAAAAGTAAATTCTGCAAATACTTCTAAAAACGTTACGGAAGTTAAATTGTCTATGGATTCTGCAAAAGAAGACAATGCTGCTGATGTTCAAAAAAATAAAGATTTAATTGCTATCGGTGATGAAAATTATAAAAAGAAAAATTATGATGTTTCAATCAGAAATTATCAGGAAGCTTTGCAGTTAAATCCTAGCGATGAAGAAACTTTGCTGAAGCTTGGAAATATTTATAAAATAAAAAGCGATAATAAAAATGCGGTAAGTTTTTATAAAAAAGCTATTTTTGTAAATCCTAATTATGCTGATGGCTGGTTCAATCTTGGGCTTGTCTATGCTAATGACAAAAATATTTCAGGAGCGAAAGAATGTTTCCACAGAGTTATTTCGCTTGACCCTAATTACGGTTATGCGTATTATGCATTAGGTATTGCTTATGAACAGGAAGGTAATAAATCAGAAGCGATTAAAAATTACAAGATATTCCTGGTTCACAATAGTGATGAAGCAACTTCTAAATCTGTTCAGGAAAAAATAAAATCTTTAGAAAAATAGATTATGAAAAAACTTATTCTTATACTTGTATGCTTTACGATAATGCTTGCAACTTCTGCTTGCAGTGATAAAGCAGGAATTCTTTTTAACAACAATCCTATAACGGAAGATAATGTAATGGACTATTCTTCTGTTTTTACAACCGGACAAAGAATATATTACTTGATTTTGTTTCCTAAAGAAGTTCGTTCAAGATACATATATATTCAGGTTGTAAAAAAGGATAATGATTACGGTAAATTAGGCTATGATTTATATTGGAGTAAAACTATAAGATTAAAAGATGAAGATGTAAATTATTTTACAGATTACGTGGTTGTTAATCAAAAGGGTTTTTATATTATGCAGGTTTACTCAAAAGACAATCCGACAAAAAGGCTTGCTGCTGCTGAATTTACTGTTAAAAAACCGTAATTGACAGGTAAGATATTTTGGTTAATAATTGACTTGGGATATACAAAAAGAGATTTTCATTATGAATTTAAAAAGACTTATTTCATTTACTCTTATACTCGCAATGTGTATAAATTCTTACCCTGCTGCTTTAGCAATCGGGGGAGTGGCGGATAAATCACAGTTGATAGAGCCTAATACAGAGGAAAAAACTCGGTTAAAAGAAAGAATTAAAGAAGTTGTAGCTTCTAAAATTGATAATTCTTCAAATGCACAAGAAGAACTTGTTCCTAAAAAGCTTGAAACAGAAATGAAAACAGCTATAGCTCACATTTATGGCAAAAATCAGGTTGATGTAGTGTATCCTAAAGTGCTTGAAAGTATTAAAAAGGCAAAGGCACAAAGAGGTTCAAGTCTGTATAAAGACGATTTTGACAGAAGTTCAGACTGGTATAAAGAAGAAGTTATATATATGCTTTATGCAGATCAGTTTGGCGTATCTGATAATGGTAAACCTAATACATTTAAAGCAATTATTCCTATGCTTGATTATTTGAAGGATTTGGGTGTTACTACAATTTACATATTGCCTTTTGCTGATTCACCGATGTCTGATGCGGGATTTGATGTTAGAAATCCGCGTAATGTCAGAGAAGACTTAGGTGGAATGTTTGAATTCCAGCAATTTATGACTGAAGCCAAAAAACGCGGTTTTAAAATAAAAGCAGATTTGGTTTTAAACCATTTATCAGATCAGCATGAATGGTTTCAGGATGCTTTGAAAGGCGATATTAATAAGCTTAACTATTTTGTTGTCAGAAAAGATATGCCTGAGTATAAAAAATATAAAGATGAAAAACTTGGTTATGTTGTAGAATATACAGAAAATGATGGCACAATTTCAAAGAGAAGATTAATTTTTCCTGAAAACACCGATAATCACTATAGAAAAGTAACAATAAACGGCAGGGATTATTATGTTTATCACACATTTTATCCTTTTCAACCTGATATAAACTGGGAAAATCCTGACGTTCTTTATTATGTACTTGATACTATTGCGTTTTGGGCTAATATGGGTGTTGATATTTTTAGGATGGATGCTATACCTTATCTTGATAAAACGCCTGGAACAAATGCCGAAAATCAACCTAAAACTCACGCTGTAATACAACTAATTAGTGCATATATGCAGGTAATATCTCCTCGTTCTGTTATTCAGGCGGAAGCTTGCCAGCAGCCTAAAAAAATTCTTCCATATTTCGGTACAGAAAGAAAAATTGACGAAGTTATCGAAGGAAAAAATAAAGAACTTGTAAGAACAGATGAAGTTCAAATTGCCTATCACTTCCCGTATATGCCTGCTATCTGGGCATCTTTAATAACTGCTGACAATAAGTATTTTTGGAAAGCATATAAGAATACGCCGAAAATTCCTGATTCAGCATCTTGGGCATTGTTTTTAAGAGTGCATGATGAATTGACTCTTGAAATGGTAAATCAAAAAACTAGAGAACTTTTGTACGACGGATTATCTCCAAAAGGTGCCGAATTTAGAAAAGGATTTGGCGTTTCAGGAAGAATGGCTAACTTCCTTGATAATAATCCTGACAGAATTGGTATGGCTTTTTCAATATTGATGTCGCTTCCAGGTATACCTATTATTTATTATGGGGATGAAATCGGTATTCAAAATAATTTTGCAAATGCTAAGAAAAGTGCAAAGTTACGTGAATTAAGACAAAAGAAAAATTCGAAAAATAAAGTGGACATGTTAAGTTACTTTGATAGTCGTGATATTAACAGAGGTCCTATTCAGAAAAGCACTTTTTACAATGCAATGAATAATCCAAATACTTTTAACGGAAAAGTTTATTCAAGAGTAAAAAAACTTATTAAAGCTAGAAAAGAATATCCTGTTATTACAAGAGGAAGCTTTAATGAGATTAAATCTGATTCAGACGAGGTATTTTCTTATGTAAGAACTCTTGATAATGACAGAGTTATTATCATAAACAACCTTTCTGATAAAAGAATTAGAGCTACTGTTAATTTGGTTAATGATGATTTTGGTAAAAAAGAAAAAGATATTTACTTCAAAGATTTGTTGACTGATAAGATGATAAGAGCAAGAGTTCAGAATAAAAAATTAACAGTGCGTTTGAAGCCATATGATGCAATGTGGTTAAAATTGTAATTTTTTGTTAAATATAGATTTACCATGGTAAATTTTTATATTTACGAGTTTTGAGCAATATATAAATTATACATTACCGACAAGGAGAAAACAATGAATTTAAGAATAGCATGTGTAGGTTTAGGTATGTCTGCAATGACAGCTATAAGCGGATGTGGACAAAAAGTTGCAAAAACAGCTGATAGTTTTATGGCAGGAGAATTTTCTAAGGTTGCTGCAGAAGCTGTAAATACTTATAAAACAAAAGCAGCTAAAACAGTTAATAATGCTTTTAAAGAAATGAGTGACAGCTCTGCTTTGAAGTATGTTGAAGTTCCTGGGCTTGTTGTTCAAAAAGGCGATACTGTTTTGAATTATTATTCGGAAAATGCAAAGTTTAAACATCAAGTTGGAAACAGAGTCTTTAATATTGTGGGAGATATGATAACACTAAATGAAAAATCACCAAGCGGAATAGGAAGTTTAAAATTGATAGCTAGGGATACAAAATTGCCAAAAGGGGCAACCCAAGTTGCAGTAGCAAAAGGTGACAGTATAGATAACGTGTTTTAAATATATAAAAACCAAATTACTAAAACCAGAGAAGATAAAAAAAAGAGGCTTTTGCCTCTTTTTTTATTCTTCTGTATCAATTAATTTAGTTTGTTCTACTTGTTCTTGAGGTGTGTCGCTTGACTCAACAGCCTGAACATCTTTGGTAACAGATTCATCTTCATCAGGGTTGAGTATTTTGTTAACTGATACGACTGTGTCATTGTCAGTTAAGTTTTGGGCTCTTACGCCTGTTGCAGGGCGTCCCTGACGGGATATTGAACCAGCATTCAATCTTGTAACAACACCGTTTGCAGTAACCATCATAATATCGTCTGATTCTTTTACAATAGTTAAGGCAACGAGTTTTGATTGAGATGATTTAAACTTAGTTGCGATTAAGCCAATGCCGCCTCTGTTTTGGCTTCTGAATTCAGAAAGTTTTGTACGTTTTCCGAAACCGTCTGAAGTTACAACAAGTAAATCTGCGTCATAGTCTCTTGGAACAATGTCACATCCGACAATTGTATCACCTGAACGTAATTTCATTGAATTAACACCTCTTGCACTTCTGCCTAAAGGTCTTAAGTCTTGGATTGGGAATCTGATTGCCATACCGCAAGATGTACCGATAATGATTTCATCTCGTGATGTTGCAAGTTTTACCCAGCATAATTCGTCATCTTCTTCTAAACCGATAGCTATAATACCGTTTCTTCTTATATTGGAGAAGTTATCTAATTCTATACGTTTGATGTAGCCTTTTTTAGTAAGCATTAACAAGTTCAATTCTTTAGAGAATGCACTTACAGGAACTACAGCGGTAATTTTTTCATCCTGATCTATCGGAAGAACGTTTACAATCGGCAAGCCTTTTGCCTGACGTCCGCCTTCTGGGAAGTCATATACATTCAAACTGTATACTGTTCCTTTAGAAGAGAAGAACAATACTTTGTCATGCATCATTGCAGTGAAGAAGTGTTGGATATCATCATCTTCTTTTGTTTTAATACCTGATTTGCCGCGTGTTGCACGATTTTGTCTTTCGAAAGTATCAAGAGAAATACGTTTCAAATATCCCTGGTGAGTAATGAATACTGCCATTGGTGTATTTGGAGTTAAGTCCTCAATTGTAACTTCTCCTTGTTCAGGAAGAATTTGAGTTTTTCTGTCATCACCGTATTTTTCTTTGTCTTCTATAAGTTCTTTTTTGATAATATCAAGGATTTTTTGACGGCTTGCAAGAATATCTTCATATTCTGCTATTTTCTTAACAAGTTCGTCATACTCAGCTTTAACTTTATCTTGTTCCAAGCCTGTTAATCTTCTCAATTGCATTTCAAGTATTGCATTTGATTGGTCAACGTCAAGTCCAAACCTGCTCATTAAGCCTGTTCTTGCATCATCAGTTGTTTTAGATTTTTTGATAAGTTCAATAACTTCATCAATAGAACCCAACGCAATGATTAAACCTGCTAAAATATGTGCTCTGATTTTTGCTTTTTTCAAGAAGAAAATTGTTCTTCTTGTAACGATTTCAACTCTGTGTTCTACGAATTCAGAAAGAACTTCGTAGAGGTTAAGCAATCTAGGTTGTTTGCCGCATAACGCAAGCATATTTACACCAAATGAAGTTGCCAATTGAGTATATTTAAATAGGTTATTTTTAACGACATCCGGCTTAGCGTCACGTTTAAGTTCAATAACAATACGCATACCGTCTCTGTCAGATTCATCACGAATATCTGATATACCTGTTATTCTTTGTTCTTTAACAAGGTCAGCAATCTTTTCGATAAGCATAGCTTTGTTAACCTGGTAAGGAATTTCAGTAATAACAATAGCTGTACGAGCTTGTCTTCCACCGCCGCCTGCGATTTCTTCAAAGCCTGCTACGGCTTGCATTTTAATTGAGCCTCTGCCGGTTTCATAAGCCTGTTTAATATCGCTTAATCCTATAATTGTTGCTGCTGTAGGGAAATCAGGTCCTTTTACATATTCCATTAGTTCAGCAATAGTAATATTTGGATTATCGATTAAAGCTATAGTACCGTCAACGATTTCACAAAGGTTGTGTGGCGGAATATTTGTAGCCATACCTACTGCGATACCTGAAACGCCGTTTAATAAAAGCATTGGGAGTCTTACAGGAAGTACAGAAGGTTCTTGTAATGAACCGTCAAAGTTAGGTTCAAATTCAACTGTTTCGCAATCGATATCAGCAAGCATAGAAGTAGTAATTTTATGCATTCTTGCTTCTGTATAACGCATTGCAGCTGCACCGTCGCCGTCAACGGAACCAAAGTTACCGTGACCGTCTACTGTTAAATAACGTGTAGAGAAGTCTTGTGCCATACGAACAAGAGCTTCATAAACCGCAGTATCGCCATGAGGGTGGTATTTACCAAGAACTTCACCAACAATACGGGCACATTTCTTAAACGGTTTATCAGGTGTCATACCTAATTCGTTCATAGCGTATAAAATACGTCTGTGAACAGGTTTTAAGCCGTCTCTAACATCCGGCAATGCACGTCCTACAATTACACTCATAGCGTAATCTATATATGAGCGTTTCATCTCTTCTCTTATATTAACCGGAATAATTTTTCCGTCATCAAATATGTTCTGCTGAGCCATTAATCCCCTCCAGGTCTCTTAATCTCTTGTCACTATTATATCACAAACACTTTTAATTTGGTAATTTTAAAATTATCTTTACATTTTAATTAAAACTGAGTATTATATTTATATATAGAAAGGAGCAAGAAGTATGAAAAAATCATTAATCCATTTCGTCAAGTTCATGCAAAACCCAAATGAC